>JACPQF010000023.1 GCA_016190625.1 Chloroflexota bacterium
AAAAAGCGGTGGGGAATCGCATCCGCTTTTTGGCACTATGTGGGGGGCAACAGCAGGTCTGGCAAACAATTCAGACCTCCTAGTGGGGACAGAATTCGCGGGTCTCTGCATATTGCCAGTTTTCGGCTGCATTTCTAGGAATTCACAGGCTGAAACCCGATCTGGGGCAAGATCGGCGTCGACTTGGGTCAGCAGATTGGCCTTCCCCTCGCGTAGCTTATGTGAAATCAACGTGATGGCAGCGTTTACACTGATCTTGGGATTGTCTCAAGAATAGCTTCGCCCGGAGTGCCCTCACCCTGCCCTCTCCCACTGCGGTGGGCGAGGGTCTATCCCTCTCCCTTCACAAAGAGATAGGGTGAGGGCAGGCGTTTTCATCCTTGATGGCGCCCCAGTGTGGGCATGGCTGATAACTCTAATGAGCCCCCACGCCTATCTGCGAAATCCTTGAATCCGCGTAATCAGTTGTTCAGGCCTCTCTACGGCTTGGCTAGCTCCGCCTTCAGGAAGCTGATTATTTCGACCGGCGTCGGGTCGACTTGGTTTAGGACAGCCAGATAGTAGCTGACGAAGTCGCCGATGTATACCGAACTGAGCATCCGGGCGAGGGTGCCGCTTCCCTTGGACTCGACGCTAGTGTATTCCACCCCGGCCCTCTTCATGATCTCCTCGGTAATGCGATAGCGCTTCAGCACTCTCGGGTGGAGCGACGGCGAGGTCAGCATGATCACCAGCGCGGCCTTGGCGATGGCCAGCGGGAACCGGTAGCCCACTACGGCGTTGTGGTTGAGCTCGGGCAACACGTCGAAGGCGGCCCAGCCCTTGCTGTTCTCGTTGAACTGGCCCTTCCAGCGACGCGCCACCTCCGAGAGGAAGCCGGCGCCGTAGACCACCGGCAGCCGCCCGAACAGCTTATGTGCCAGTTGCTTGGCCGGATTGTCGGCGGTAGGTACGTCGAGGTCGAGGGTTTTGCCCAGCTCGGCCAGGACCTGGGCCGCCTCCTCTACCTCGGAAGATTTGTCGGCGATGAAGCCGAGCTTCTGCGTGACGCCGATAAGGGGAATGAGGCTGTGGCCGAGGGCGGCTCGCGGCTGCGCCTTGTAGTCAAAGAGGAGGAGAGGGACGCCGCTGCGCTCCGCCTTCTCCTTCAGTGATCCCCCGGTGGTGATGGCGACGACCTGGGCGCCCAGGTCCACTGCCTGAGCGAACGCCGATAGCGTCTCCTCAGTGTTGCCGGAATAGCTCGAGGCGATGACCAGCGAATTGCCGTCGAGGAACCCGGGCGCCTCGTAGTCCCGCCAGACCACCACCGGCACCTCGCACTCCGACGCGACGTAGGTGCGAAGGAGGTCCCCGCCGATGGCCGAGCCGCCCATGCCGAGAACGATCACCTCGTTGGCATCGGCGTACTCGGGCGGCATCTGGAAAGCCATCACGTTCTGCCAGGCATCCCTGCACTGCTGGGGCAGCTCGCGAATTCGCCCGATCATGTCCTCCCGGTCGATTTGCTGGTAGACGGATTGGCCGTCGAGGTCAAGCATTTGTCAACTCCTTCACAAGTTAGGGAATTCCTCACAAACCCGCCAACCGCCGTCCCTCATCCAATATGCGTTTTATCCTCTCCGGGCTGCCCGTCTCTGTATAGATCCTCATGATCGGCTCCGTCCCCGAGAACCGGATGAGCAGCCAGCTCCCATCGGCGAGAACGTAGCGGAGGCCGTCGAAAGTATCCACCCGGGCCACGGGCGTGCCGTCGATCTTCTCCGATCTGGCCTCGCTCAGCCGCCGGATTATCGCCTCCCTCTGCTCCGCGGGGAAATGGAGGTCGACCCGGTCGTAGAAATGGGGACCCACCCGGCTGTATAGATAATCGATGATCTGGGAGGGCTTCTTGCCCGTCTTAATGACCAGATCGAGGAGGAACAATCCGGCGACGACCCCATCCCTCTCGGGAATGTGCCCCCGAAAGCCGAAGCCGCCGCTTTCCTCGCCGCCCAGCAGGGCATCGGTCTCCATCATCTTCGGCCCGATGTATTTGAACCCGACCGGCGTCTCGAAGACCGGCACGCCGAACAGCTCCCCAAGCCGGTAAGCCATGGAAGTAGTGGTGATGGACTTGATGATCGGACCCCGCTCGCCTCTCACTTCCAGCAGGTAGAGGGCAAGGAGGGCGAACACTTGCAGTTGCGTGATGAACTGCCCCCGCTCGTCCACAGCGCCGATCCGGTCCGAGTCGCCGTCGGTGGTGAGACCGACGTCGAAGTTGCCAGGTTTCATGAGCTCGATCAAATCGCCGAGGTTTCGGGTGATCGGCTCCGGCGCGATGCCGCCGAAGTAGGGGTTTCGCACTGCGTGGATCTCCGTGACCTCCGTCTTGCCCCCCTCCAGCAATCGCTTGAAATAGCCGGCGCCCGCGCCGTACATGGAATCCACCGCAACTCGCAGACCGGCGGCCTTGATGGCTTCGACGTCGACCAAACGCCGGACCTGCGCCAGGTAGGCGGGAGCGGGATCGACCATCTCCACTACGCCTGCCGCCACGGCCTCTTCCAGCTTCATCCGCTTCACTTCTATCTGTCCGGCCTGGGTAGCGTGAATGCGCTTCTCTAGCTCGGCTAGCACTTCGGGAGAGGCGGAGCCGGCGTACTCAGGCTTGTACTTGAAGCCGTTGTCGGTCCAGGGGTTGTGGCTCGCCGTGATCATTGCCGCGCCTGCCGCCCTGCGGCCGAGGATCGAGAAGCTGACTACGGGAGTTGGCGCCGTCTTTTCGCAGAGGTAGACCTTGATGCCGTTGGCAGCCACCACCTCGGCGGTCGCCGCGGCGAAGTACTCCGAGGCGAAGCGAGTATCGTAGCCCACCACCAGCCCGCGTGGGCTCAAACCGGAGTCGAGGAGGTAGCTGGCGACGCCCTGAGCGCACATCCTCACGTTGTCGAAGGTGTAGTCCTCGGCGATCATCGCCCGCCAGCCGTCGGTGCCGAACTTGATCGGCTTGTAGTTCATTACTCTTCCTCCACATATAGCTTTCAGCAATCAGCTTTCAGGAACCAGCTTTCAGCAATCAGCCGTCAGCTTCAACTCGTCCGAAGCTGACGGCTGACAACTGTTGGCTGACAGCTACTAACAACAAAAGAAGCGAAGGTCAAACCCGGTCCGCATCGCCCCACACCCGCTTGACTCCTCGCTTCTCACTTCGGCAACTATCGCCTTACCTCCGTAGGGGCGAACGGCCGTTCGCCCCTACGCTGTGTTCGCTCCCACAGTGCAATCCATCGTTCGCAAATACGTTATCTCACCCTCCTACGCCAGTAGTCCAGCAGGTCCTTCATCGTCTGCTCGAAGGGAATCTCTGGCTCCCACCCGGTTTGCTGACGGAACTTGCTGGAATCGGACCAGAGAACCTGCACGTCGGAGGGCCGCATTCGGGCCGGGTCCTGTTTCACGTCGATTCGCGCGGTGGACATGCTCAGGAGAATCTCCAGCATCTCGCCGACTTCGCGCGTGATCCCGCTCCCTATATTATACACCTCTCCGGGTATCCCTTGCTCCAACGTCAGCCAGTATGCTCTAACCGTATCGCGCACGTCCGTCCAGTCCCGTTTGCTGGTCAGGTCGCCGGTGTAGAGCACGGGCGGCGCCATGTCCGCCTCGATCTCGGCGATCTGCCGGGCGAAGGAAGAAGTCACAAACACCTGGCCCCGCCGCGGGCCGGTGTGGTTGAATCCCCGCGTCACCACGGCTTTCAGTCCGTAGCTGCGAAAATACTGCCAGGCCAGCATCTCCTGGGCCACCTTGCTCACCGCATAGGGGCTGAGCGGCCGCAGGGGGTTGGTCTCCTTTATCGGCACCTCGTCCGGCATGACCAGGCCGTACTCTTCGGAAGAGCCGGCGATCTGGATGTGCGGCTCGATGCCGGCCTCGCGCACGGCCTCGAAGATGTTCACCTGTCCGATGATGTTGGTGTTCAGGGTGTCGGCAGGAGCGTTCCACGAGCCGGGCACGTAGCTCTGGGCCGCCAGATGGAAGATCTGCTGCGGCTTGACGGCGCCAACTATCCGTCGCATAGAGAAGGCGTCTACCATGTCGCCCTCGACGACGTTTAGCTTGTCCGGACTGACCCTCCCGGCGAGGAACCGCTCGAGATGCCCGACGCTGGCGATATTGCCGCCCTCGGCCACGAAATTCAGCCTGTCCTGGCGCTGAAGGTCGGCCAGATTGTCCATCCTGCTCCGCCAGCGGCAGATGCCAAAGACCTCCACACCGCCCCGCCCGAGCAGATACTCGGCAAGATGGCTTCCCGCAAATCCGGTCACCCCAGTGATGAGAACTCTCAATTATTGCCTCCTGCGTTCCTCAGAAAGTAAGCGTACCCGGCTCCAGAGTCTTGCCCGGCCAGATCCTCGCTCCATGCTCCAGCCGGTTGTCCGCGCCGATGCAGGCGCCATCACCGACCACCACGCCACCCGTCAGCCAGGCGCCCTCGGCGAGGCAGACTCCCTCGCCTACTGCCGAGCTCCTGATTACAACCCGTTGGCCGATTCTGGCGTTCCGCCATACTACCGCTCCCTCAACCGTGGCCTCCGCCCCGACCTCGCAATTAGCGCCCAGGACCGTGGGGCCGGTTACCCGGGCCTGGCCGCCAATCACGCAGCCCCTGCCGAGAACCACCGGCCCGGTGATCTGGGCCGTCGGATCGATCCTCACCCCTTCTTCGGCCCAAATCCCGTCGCCGAGCTTCGCGCCCGGCAAGGCCATTGCCACCTGGCCCCCCAGAAGATCGCGATGGACAGTCAGGTACCTTTGGGGCGTGCCGATGTCGATCCAGTAGCAACGGGAGGGATAGCCGAACATTGGATCGCCCCTCTGGAGCAGATCCGGAAACAGGCCCCGCTCGAACATGTGGAACACGCCGGGGGGCACGAGAGAGAGCACCTCTGGCTCGAGGACGTAAGTGCCAGCGTTGATCAGGTTCGTGGTGGCCTCACCCGGCGCCGGCTTCTCGATGAAACGCCGGACCCTGCCGTCCGCCGCCGTCTCGACCACGCCATAGGAGGTCGGGTCCTCGACGGGGGTCAGGGCAATTGTCACTTTAGCGCCGCGCTCACGATGAGAGCGGAGCATGGCCGTCAGGTCGAGGTCGGTAATGATGTCGGCGTTGAAAATGAAGCAGGTGTCGTCGAGCAGTTGCTCCACGTTCTTGACCGCGCCGGAGGTGCCCAGCGGCGAAGCCTCCACCACGTAGGTCAGCCGCACGCCGAACTCCCGGCCATCGCCAAAATAGCTGCGGATCTTGTCCGGCAGATAGCCCATGCAAAGGATGATCTCGTCGATCCCGTGAGCCTTCAACTGGCCGATCATCACCTCGAGAAACGGCCGGTTGGCGATGGGCACCATCGGTTTGGGAATATTGCAGGTGAGGGGGCGCAGCCGAGTGCCCTCACCGCCTACTAGCATGACACCTTTCATCTTTGCCGTCCAACCCCCGAAAGTCGAACCTGCTGCCGCCAGTAGTCCAGAGTATCGCTCAACGTCCGCTCCAGCGTTATCTCCGGCGCCCAACCCGTTTGCTCCCGGAACCGGGATGAATCGCACACCGTCTCCGGTTGGTCCACCGGCCGGAAGCGCTGCGGATCGATCTCCACGGAGACCGGAACCTTGCTTTGGGAGATCAGAAACTCGAGAATCCACTGGATGGACACTGCCCGGCCGGAGCCGATGTTATAGACCGCGCCGGCCTCACCCTTGGCCAGCACCAGATGGTAAGCCCGAACCATGTCCCGCACGTCGGTGAAATCGCGTTTAGCCCGCAGGTTGCCCACCCGCACGACCGGCTCCCGCAGCCCTGCTTCCGCCTCGGCTACCTGACGGGCAAAAGCCGCCACCACGAAGGCGTCGGTCTGGCGCGGGCCGATGTGATTAAAGGGTCTGACCCGCACGCAATGGAGACGATGGCTGGCGAAATACTGGTAGCCGAGCATATCCTGAGCCACCTTGCTCACCGCATAGGGATTGAGCGGGCGAAGGGCGTTGGCTTCGGATACCGGCAGCTCCCCGGCGGCGACCAGGCCGTATTCCTCGTTGGAGCCAAGAATCAGGATGCGGGGATCGATTCCCGCCTCGACCACGCCGAGAAGCAGATTCAACTGTCCCACCGTATTGTTGACCAGCGTTCCCGCCGGGTCCCGCCACGATTGGCCCACCGACGCCTGCGCCGCCAGATGGAAAACCAGGTCCGGGCGGATTTCCCCCACGGCCTTCCTCACCGCCCCGGCGTCCAGTAGATCCGCGTCGGTGAGACCGATCCGGTCGCCGCACAGGCCAACTATGCAATCGCTATCGGCGTGGCGGACGATCCCCCGGACCTCGGTCCCCATTTCCAGCAAATACTCCGCGAGATAGCCGCCGACAAATCCGCCGATGCCCGTAATGAGAGCCTTCGTACTATCACCTCGCTCTGTGGCCCCAATCCAGCCCAAGGCCGCCAATACTATACTTTATCCGCCAGCAAAAGACAAGCAAAGGACAGCCGTTTCCACCACAGAATCCCTTGACACCGTACCTACGTAGAGGGTTAATAATATGGTCGGAGGTAGAAAACGTGGAGACCTTCACGGTCGGAAAGCTAGCCCAACTTCCGCAGTTTCACGCTCAAACCACATTTCGGCTGAGCGTGAAATAGCGAAAATTTGGCACTACATTTTTTGCAATTTCATCCGTTGGGGTATCTGCAAATGCAGCCTCTGCAACAGAATTGCCTGCGGTTTTGTAGGCTGGCTGATGCAGCGCTTCCGGA
>JACPQF010000025.1 GCA_016190625.1 Chloroflexota bacterium
GGTACGTGGATAGCCAGCCAAGTCAAGTTATCCACATATCCACAGGGCCTACTACTACGACTATCATCCTATCAATCCAGGAAGGAGGATCCTAACTTATTATTACGCAATTTCGTGTCTTGACAAAGGGGTCCACCTCAGGCGACTTTGCCGTGCTCATGTAGGGGCGAAGCATTCGCAGAACCAGCCTATTCGGAGCTTTGAACAACGTTTGCGAATGCTTCGCCCGCCCGGATTGTTGCCGCGTCGGGCTCTGTCGCAGGGAACAGGCGTGGTCGCGGGGCAGGGCAGGGCGGGCGAAGCGTTTGCGAACAAGACTTGCAGCCAGTCCGAGGCCCAGCGCAAACGCTTCGCCCCTACACTGATCGGGTTCAATCCGAACGATAATGGAGAACACCGCGTAAGTCCTGTCTTCACTGAATATCCGGTAACGCCGTACCCCACACTTGGTCGACCACCATGAGCCGGTCAAGCCGGTCGAGCTATCAGGTTCATTTGGCGTCACGGGCTGAAGCCTCACCGTCCAGTTTTCTCCCAATGGTCCCTATTCTCGACGCCAGAGCGCGCCGGACCTGAGTAACTTCTTCGGTGCGAAGGGCCACGAGCAGAAGGACGTAGATTACCACGCCGGCGCTGCCGATGGCGGCGAGGCTAAGCGCAGCGTCTGCGGTCGAGCTCGCGGCCGGGGTAAAACCGGAGACTGAAACAAGGACGTAGCAAAGAGTGCCCATGATGGCAGAGGCTGCCGCCGCCTTAATGGCGGTGACACCAATTCCAAGGTCGCCGAGGCCACCCACGGCACGCCACAGCAGGACGAGCATGACCAGGGCGTGGGAAATGAGTTGAGCAGAGTTGGCGAGGGCCAATCCCGGCATTCCCAGCGGGCCGATCAGGGAGAGGCCGACGGTCAAGTAGACGAACACTCCCATCACGCCAACCAGAACGGGAGTGACGGTGTTCTTCCGGGCGTAGAAGGCGAAGATGAGCAATTGGTCGACGGCGGCCGCCGGCAACCCGGGAGAGTAGGCGAGAAAAGCCAGGGCTGTGGTCCCCGTATCCGTGGCCGTGAACTGGCCATGCTGGAAGATCAACTGGACGAGCGGTTGCCTGAGAGCGACCAGACCGGCGGTCGCGGGCAAAATGGCGAGGAGAATCATCTTCAGGCCGAGGGAGAAGGTCGCCTTGTAGGGCGATCCCGCAGGCTCCTCGCACCCGGCGCCGGTTCCCGATAGTCGAGAGAGCGAGGGAAGCACGGCAAAGCTGACGGCGCTGGCGATGAGGCCGAGAGGAAACTGGGTGACGGTGGTGGCATAGCGCATGGCAGCCAGATTTCCTTCGCCCGTGCGGGAAGCGAGGTTCGTGTCGATGGCGGTGCCGACCGCCGATACCACCAGCCCCAAGGCGACAGGCGTGTAGAGTCTGACGATGCGGCCAAGGCCGGGATCGCGCCAGTTCAGCGTCAAGCGGAGCCTACGTCCCCGCAAGCCGGCGAACTGGACGGCGGCTTGAAGGAAGGTCCCCGCTACCATGCCGACGACTAGGCTGTCAACGCCGAGGTACTGGTAGAACACTAGGGCAGCCACGATCATGCTGACGTTGAACAGGGCGATGCAGAAAGCGGGAAGGGCGAAGCTCTGCCGGGCGTACAGCATAGCCGTCAGTATGCCGGAGAGGCCCATGAAGAACGTCGCCGGCAGCATGAAGCGCACGAGGGCGACGGAAAGCTGGCGAACCTCGTCGTCGTAGCCGGCGGCGAACAAGCCCATCAGTTGGGGGGCAAGAAAGCCGATCACCAGCATGGCGAGCGAGAGGACTAAAGCGGCGGCGTTGAGGACAACGCTGAGCAACCGCCAGAGATCATCCTCACGGTCCTTGCCAGCGTAGTCGGAGAAAACCGGCACCAGGGCGGCGGAGATCATCCCGCCGATGAGCAGGTCGTAGACGATGGTAGGGACGCGGGAGGCGGCGGTGAAGGCGTCGACATAGCTGCTCGCGCCGAACAGCCCGGCGATGACCTGTTCCCGGACAAGGCCGAGGAGCCGGCTGATGACGTTGCCGAGCATTATGACGAGGGCAGCCCTGGCGATCCCCATTTAGCCTTTGCTGTTGCCCCCGTACCGGTCGACGATCGTCTCGATAACATCCGTGGTAGAGTGACCGGCCACGAAGGGAAGGAGCGATACCTCGCCACCGTAGCCCTGCACGATGCCGGCTTCCGGCAGGTCGCGACCCCAGGCGTAGTCGCCGCCCTTCACGTAAACGTCCGGCTTCAGGGCGGCCACGAGCGGCTCCGCCGTGTCGTCGTCGAAGATCACCACGTAGTCGACCGCCCGCAGTGCTGTGAGGATGTGCGCCCGTTCCTCCTGGCCCATAATGGGTCTGCGGTCTCCCTTCAATCTCCGCACCGACGCGTCGCCGTTCAACCCTACAACCAATACGTCCCCGAGGGCCTTGGCCTGCTCCAGGTATTGGACGTGTCCCAAATGGAGTATGTCGAAGCAGCCGTTGGTGAAGACGACCTTCTTCCCCTCGGAGCGCAGCCGTCGGCGTACTTGAATCAGGTTATCGAGGTTTAGCATCGTCCCCTATTCCATAGCATCCAGTTTCAAGTGAATCTCGGCAATTCTGACCTCCACCTCGATGAGAGAGGTCACGCCCAGCTCCTGCATGTCCTCCCTGAGGCTCTCGAGCTGCTCGAGCTCCGCCATCAGTCGATAGGTCAGGTCTTCCTCTTCTTCTTTACCCTTATCTTTCCGCGAACCCATGACTGTTTTTCCTGCCCCCTGGGGAATCCCGTCCTTCCGCCCGCCTCTCACCGAGACCACCAAGACCGAGGCGAACGAGCCGTCATCCCTCCACCCTCCACCCTCTACCCTCTACCCTCTACCCTCTACCCTACCTAACCCAAAACCGCGACGTGAAAAGAAACATGAAGCCGACGACGGCCACTATGGTGAACTCGGCAACAAGGCCCTTAGTAAGTTTGCTTGAGAAGTGATTCTGGATGAGTCCGGTAACCACGTAGAACACCATCAATAGGAAGGCTCCGCCGGCCATGCCACCTATGGGCCAGTAGTTGAGGCCCCAGGTCGTCTCCCCCACCACCAATCCGGCGACCATGGCGTAGAGCCAGATCCGCCCGACGTTTCTCTCGCTTTCCTTGAACAGCTCGGCCGAGAGCAGCCCGCTAATGAGAAGGATGGAGGTAGCCGATTGGATGCTGCGCACCTTCATGCTATAGATCGCCGTGTATAGGGCGAACGCTGCCAGGTAGCAAGCCAGGTTGAGGAACAGGCGGGACAGGCGGTAGAACGAATCGCGTTTGTCCACGGTGTGATACTCGGCGAGGATCACGATGGTGAGGAGCAAGCCGGCGAGCAGAAGGCCGACGATTTCGACGGGCCCTGGAGGAAGTATGCGCAAAAACATGGCCGTGCCCGTGGTGAGCAATCCGGGAAGGATCCAAAAAGTTAGGGTATAACCGATATTGCGAAGATAGATGCGGGGATGAGAGCGGATAACGCCATCCGCGCCGATGCAAACGAGGGCGACGGTGATACCGGCGAGAAGCCAGACCAGCGGTGGGTTGAGAACTAACGACACCCCGAGTCCCGTCACGGCCAAGAACACGGGAACAACAAGCTTCTCGTAATTTGGCAAATCCTGTCTCCTCGTCTCCTGGTTGACGCCCCGCATTGTACATGAGGGTCACGGCTCTGTCAAACGGCGTGCTATAATGGACGAGAGATGCGTGGTCAAATTGTGTGTAGGGCGATTTGCCGTCTTGTGTAGGGGCGAAGCATTCGCATTACCAACCCAGTCAGAGTCTTCAACAACGTTTGCGAATGCTTCGCCCGCTCGGGTTGTTGTCGCGCCGGGCCCTATCGCCGGGAGCAGGCGATGTCGTGGTGCAGCGCAGTGCGGGCGAAGTCCTTCCGAGAAGGACTTCGCCCCTACACTGACCGGGGTCCAATCCGAACGATAATGGAGACCACCTCGTGACTACTTTAGTGAAGAAGCTATCGGCGATCAGTTGACGGCGATCAGCGCCGGAGTGGGCGGAAACGCCAAGGCACTAAGAGAATAAGGAGGGGGCTATTTGGTAGAGGGGTTGGTCTTTGCGGTGCTGGGACTGGTGGCGGCAATCGGGGTCAATGTTCTGGCGGATCGGCTGCCTGCAGAGCTGGGGCTTGGCGGCGGGTGGATCTGTCCGGCCTGCCGTGCCAGTCTCCCAGTTTCCCGGGGTGTGGGCCTGTGGCGAGAAGTGTCCGGCGCGACACGCTGTCCCGGCTGCCAGGCGCGTCTGCCGGTGAGGCACGCCGTGGTCGAGATGTCGCTCCTCGTCCTATTCGTGGCTCTCTGGCGGCTCCACGGGTTAACTGACGACCTAGCCTTCGACGCGCTGTACTCGGTTATTTTCGCTTTGATCTTCGTCGTGGACCTCGAGCACCGCCTTGTGCTCAACGTCGTGGTTCTTCCGGCCGCTCTCGTCGTCATTGCCTCGGCGCTGATACGTCCGGCACCGGTTTCTGTCCTGATCTCCGCCTTGATCGGGGGAGCGGTCGGCTTCGGGCTGCTATGCGTCTTCTTTTTCGTCTACCCTCAAGGCTTGGGGGCCGGCGATGTGAAGCTGGCCGGGCTGATCGGCCTGATGCTCGGCTGGCCCACGGTCTTGCCCGGCCTCCTTCTCGGCTTCGCCCTCGCCGCAGTGGTGTCCATCGGCCTGCTGGTGACCCGAAGGGCAAGTTTCAAATCTTATATCCCCTATGCCCCGTTTCTTGTTGTTGGAGCCTTTTTGACGCTGCTGTTCCTCATACGGCGGTGATCCTGCTCGCTCTTTGGAGTTTTCTATTTGAGATTCGCTCCGATCATGACAGGAATCTAGGAGGTGTTCAGTGGCGTTCTAAAGCTTGGCAGCAACATAGCAGTGCCTGCTTGCTATTACCTCGGTCTTGGCGTAATCGGGTTTGGTGTGGCCTCCGCCTCGGCTAGGTGCTGAAGCACGGCCCGGAGGAGCTCCTTCCACTTGCGGCCGAGGCGCGCCTGCTCGAAGCGGAGCTGGGTGTGGCCTATCCTGAGGAATCGGCCGCCGGCTTGCTGGAGCCGGGCCCGGTCGGCAGTTATGGCAGAAGCGAACTTGACGATTATCTGGCTTTCTTCGACGCCGACGGACCGTGCGCCGGCTTTGGCCGCCAGTAGCTTGACATCGAGAACGTAAAGTAGGTTGCGCACCGGCTCGGGAGACTCGCCAAACCTGTCTCGCATCTCCTGCGCCATCTCCTCGACCGCCTCGACGTCGCCGATCTGGGCGAGGCGCTGGTAGAGCGTGAGGCGCGTTGCGTCATCGGAGACGTAGCTCTCCGGAATGTGGGCAGAAATGGGCAAATCCACGGACGGGAAGGCGGGCGTCTCTTCCGCGGTCACCCCGAGCTTCTTGGTTGCCTCGGCCCCGCGCCTGGCCTTCAGCTCGGCCACCGCCTGCGCCAGCAGCCGGCAGTAGAGGTCGAAGCCAACGGCGCTCATGTGGCCGCTCTGTTCCACTCCCAGAAGATTGCCAGCGCCGCGGATCTCCAGGTCTTTCATGGCGATGTGGAAGCCGGCGCCGAGAGCCGTGGCCTGCGAGATCACCTTCAATCGTTTCTCTGCCTGCTCGGTCAAGCGCTTGTTCTTGGTGTAGAAGAAATAGGCGTAGGCGCGATTGGCGCCGCGGCCAACCCGGCCCCGCAGTTGATAGAGCTGGGCCAGGCCGAAGTGGTCGGCGCGATTGACCATTATGGTGTTGACGTTGGGCATGTCGAGACCGGATTCGATGATGGTGGTGCACGCCAGAACGTCGGTCTTGCCGGCGGCGAAATCTACCATGACCCTTTCGAGCTGCTCCTCCGGCATCTGGCCGTGGCCGACGGCAAAGCTGGCCTCCGGCACGAGATTCAGCAGATGGTTGGTTATGTGGGCGATGCTCTCGACCCGGTTGTGGACGAAGAACACTTGCCCACCCCGGTCCATCTCTCTGAGGATGGCCTGGCGAACCAGGCCGTCGTCGTAGCCCGTCACGTAGGTCTTGATCGGCAGACGCTCCTCGGGAGGCGTATCGATGGTGCTCATATCGCGGACGCCGGCCAGGGACATGTGCAGCGTGCGCGGGATGGGCGTGGCCGTCAAAGTCAGGACGTCCACCTCGGTGCGCATCTTCTTGAGCAGCTCCTTGTGGACCACGCCGAACCGCTGCTCCTCGTCGATAACCAGCAGGCCAAGGTCCTTGAAGGATACGTCCTTCTGGAGGAGCCGGTGGGTGCCGATGCAGATGTCCACCTTCCCCGACTGGAGGCCGTCGATCACCGCCCGCTGCTCCTTGTCGGACCGGAAGCGGCTCAGGACCTCGACGTTGACCGGGAAGGCCTCCATTCTGTCGATGAAGGTCCCGTAGTGCTGCTGGGCCAGCACCGTGGTGGGCACCAGAACCGCTACCTGCTTGCCGTCCATCACCGCCTTGAAGGCGGCTCGCAGGGCCACCTCGGTCTTGCCGTAGCCGACGTCGCCGCAGATCAGGCGGTCCATCGGCTTAGCCACCTCCATATCTTCCTTGACTTGCCGGATGGCCTCCAACTGGTCGGGCGTTTCCAGGTAAGGGAAGGAGGCCTCGAGCTCTCCCTGCCAGACCGTGTCTTGAGAGAAGGCAAAGCCATCGACGACGTCGCGAGCGGAGTAGATAGCCAGCAGGTCTTCGGCGATGTGCTGCACGGACTTCTTCACCCGTGCCTTGACACGCGCCCACTCCTGCGTACCCAGGCGGGTGAGGTTGGGAATGTGCTCCCCAGCGCCCACGTACCGGTTGACGCGATCGATCTGGTCCGTTGGAACGTACAGCCGGTCGCCTTCGGCGTAGTCGACAACGAGGTACTCCTTCTCGGCCCCGTTAACGACCATTTTGGTCAGGCGCGAGAAGCGACCGATGCCGTGCTCGATATGCACGACGTAGTCGCCCGCCGTTAGGTCGGACAGGAAAGCCTGATGGCTGGCGCTCCGCTTCCGCACGACCCGCCGCGGCTTGGCATGGCCGAATATCTCGGCATCGGTCAAAACCACCAGTCCTTCCGCAGAAGGACCAGTTCTTCCGCAGAAGGACCAGCCCTCCGCCAGCGTGCCATGAACCAGAGCCAGGCTGCCGGGCGGAGGCAACTGGCCCAATCGCTCCACCGGCTCGACGAAGAAGTCACGCTCGTTCAGGATCTCGGCCAGGCGTCTCGACTGCTGAGATACGAGAACTACGCTTCGCTTCTCCTTCAGCAGGTTGCCGGCGTCCTCCACCACCTGCTTGAGCCGGCCGCCGTACGGCAATGCCTGTTCAAACGGCAAACGATCGCCGTCGTCCCGGGCGTCCGGCGCTATCTCGTCCGGCGAGAATTGCAAGAAACGGGGCATGCTGGCAAAGGTCGCCTCGAGCTGCGTCCAATCGTGGTAAGGGGCAGGGAAATCGACCGGCAGATCCCCGCGTTCGACCTGTGTGGCCCTCAGCTTTTCGGCTTGCTCAGCCAGGCCGGCGACCATTCGTTTGACCTCCTCCGGCTCGTCCATAATAAGCAGCGCGTTGCCTGCCAGATAATCGAGGATGGTCGATTGGTTCACCAGGCCGGCGTAGAACTCCGCCTCGTCGAACACTTCGCCGCGGGCCAACTGCGCCAGCTCTCTTTCGAACAAAGCGCCGATATCGGGCTGGAGGTCCGAAAGGTCCAGGAGCGCCGATGGATCGTGCAAACTCGTCTGGCGTTGTCCGGGACTCTCCCGGCCCAAGAGGCTGCCGAGCACCTCGCGTGGCGGGGCTATGGTCACGCTGTCCACGATGTCTATGGACCTTTGGCTCGACGGATCGAACAAACGGATGCTGTCGACCTCGCTGCCGAAGAGGTCGAGGCGAACGGGATAGTCGGAGGTGGGCGGAAAGACGTCGACAATGCCGCCGCGTCGACCGAAGGTTCCGGGCATCTCGACGGTCGTTGCCGGCTCGAAGCCCATCTTCAACCAGGTCGAAAGGAGATGGTCGAGCTCGACCGCCTCGCCCCGCTTGACGGTATGGCAGAGGGCGTCGAAGGCCTCCGGTGCGATGGTCTTCTGCATTACAGCCTGTGCACCGGCCACGATCAAGGGCGGCGGTGAACCCCCGGAGCGGCGAGTCTCCCGCAGCGTCCAGAGAACGTCGAGCCTCTCCCTGATGGTAGAGTGATCCCAGGCTACTCGCTCGTAGGCGAGGGCATCCGGCTCGGGGAACAGCTTGACGGCGCCCGGATCGTCGAGCCAAACGTGAAGCTCATCGAAGATAGTCTTGGCCCTCTCGGCGTGAGCGGTTAGAACGAACACCGGAACGCGGAGCCGGCGCTGGAGGGCGGCGATGACAAACGGCTTGGCCGCGTCGGGAATCGCCAGGCGCGACCTCTCGCCCTCCACCTCCAGTCGGGCGAGGAGTTGGCCAAAAACGGTCGATTTATCGAGTATGGCCAGAAGTCCGGATAGGTTCAACCTTGCTACGCCTCACACGCCACTAGGGCTAGCCGCGGCCGGCTAGCCCTGTAGGAAAGGATCTTACCACAAACCGTGGCTGCTCGCAAAGTTGGGACCGAGGCACTGAGGCACCGGGGGCGAGATTATTTCACGCGAACCGTCGCGCTCTGGCCGCGGAGGGATGCCAGAGTTTGCTTCTGGTCGATGACCACGTCGATGACGGTCGGTCGATTGGATTTGGCCGCGTCCCTCAGGGCTAGCTTCACTTCGGCGGGGTTATCCGTACGAATGCCCCTAGCGCCATAGCTCTCGGCTAGTCGCGCGAAGTCAGTATCGATGAACTGGGTGGCGATCACACGCTCGCCCTGAAAGCTGTGAATCCAGCCGAGGAGCGAATTGTTCTGCACCACGAAAGTGACCGGCAGGCCGTATTGAACCGCGGTGGAGATGGCATGGGAGGTCATGGCGAAGCCGCCGTCGCCGCTAATGCTCACCACCGGCCGGTCGGGGTAAACAAGCTTGGCGGCTAGCGCGGCCGGAGCGCTCCATCCCATTCCGGCGATTCCGCCCGGGCAGAATATGGTGCCCGGCTGCTTAGTCTGCAGGTAGTGGGACACCCACACCCGGTTGGCGCCGGCGTCCAGCGTGAATATGGTTGCTGGGTCTGTGTTCTCCTGCAGTTCCCTCACTAGACGCTGGGGATAGATAGGAACGTTGTCGGAGCTGAGGGCGGGCGAGTCGAAGAAATCCAGCTTCTTTTTTCGCTCGACCACCGCCGACGTGCGTCCCGCTACGCCGAGGTCCCGGCCCTTCAGCGTCTCCGTAGCGGTGGCGACGATTTGGCCCAGCACCACCTTCGCATCTCCTACGAGGCCGAGCTCGACGGGGAAGCTCCAACCGACGTTGCGAGGCTCGATATCGATCTGGACGATGCGCTGGCGGGTAGGGTCGACAATATCGAGGCTCTCATTGGAAGTGGTAGCGGGCTGAACCTTGCAGCCCACGAAAAGAAGGGCATCGGCCTCCCCGACGATCGTCCTCGCCGCTTTCTGTCCCATCGCGCCCATCATGCCCAAAGCCAGGGGGTGAGTTTCGACGAAGGTCCTCTTCCCCTTATAACTCGTCGCCACCGGCGCGCCGATGAGCTCGGCCAGTTCCTGCAGCTCGGCATAGGCTTTGGCCACGTGTACGCCATTTCCAGCGATGATGGCCGGGCTCTTCGCCGTGACGAGGACCTGAACGGCGCGCCCCAGGTCGGCCTCTTGGGCGGCGGGCTTGGCCACGTTCAGGTAGCCGGTCGAGGGAAAGATCCGCGGCCGCGCCGTGGGGTCAGGCTCACCTCTGAGAGATGCATGGCGGAACAAAACGACCGCCGGACCCGGGCGGCCAGCAATCGAATGCTTTATCGCCTGTTGCACCGCCTGCACCGCCTCTTTGGGGTTGGAGGCTACGGCGGCGTATTTGCTCATCCCGCGGAAGATGTTGGGCAGATCGATGCTGCCGTAGTTGCCCGTTCCATTTTGATAGTAGCCCTGAAGGGCGAACCTATCCTCCGATGTGTCGGTCAGCACCAGCATGGGAGAACTGCTGAGGAAAGCCTCCATTATGCCGAACGCGCCGTTGGAGGCAATAAAGGGACCCTGACCCATCAATACTGCCGGCTTGCCGGTGAGGCGCCCGTAGATATCGGCCATGCACGATGCGCCCTGTTCGTGTCTGACCAGTATCGCCTTGATCTTGTCCCGGTAGTCGTACAGGGCATCGTAGAGACGAACGGTATCACCACCCGGGATGCCGAACACATACTCGATGCCGGCCTCCGCGAGCACGTCACACACCGCCGAGGTCACGAGTGCCATGTTGCTTCTCCTTCTTGAAGTCGATCCTGCGCCGAACCTCGGCTGCTCCTCGGCTGTTGCTAGCTCGGCCTGGTGTGTTCGGTTCGCTGGGGCGCCTCAGTCGGAGCCTTCACTGCGTAGCGCTGCTCCGTGTCGTATACGGCGGGCAATCCCAGAAGATCGGTGAGGGAGGGGAAATCGATCCCGCTGGGGCGCAGCTTGTAATCACTAACGCCGGTTTGCTTCAGTTTCTCTAGACTCTCACAAAGCGCTAGGTAAGCCAGACGCTGGGAACTGCCAGTGATAGTGATCTTGAAGCCCAGTTGGCCCGCTTCCGGGGTTGGAACTACCCAACCATTGTAGAGACAAGGGATTCCTTTCTGGGCCAAGTTCTCCGCGTACGCCCTTAGGTCTTCTCGGGTTCTTATGCCATCTACAAAGATGAGGTCAGCGCCCGCGTCACGATAGGCCAACGCTCTCCTAATGGTATCTTCCCAGCCACTTACCGCAAGGGCATCTGTTCTGGCGATGATTACGAAGTCCGGATCCAAGCGGGCGTCTAGCGCGGCATGAATCTTCTGGACGTTCTCTTCCAGGGAGATGAGCTGCTTGCCCTCGAGGAAGCCGCACTTCTTTGGGAAAACCTGGTCCTCCATGTGAAGGGCGGCAGCGCCAGCGCGCTCGTATTCCCGGACGGTGCGCTGAACGTTCATCGGATTACCATAGGCTGTATCGGCATCGGCGATCAAGGGCACACTGGTGGCGGCCGCGATGTAGCGGATGTTGTTGACCATTTCTGTCATCGTCACCAATCCCACATCCGGCATGCCCAAGCTGGCCGAAGTGCCATGTCCCGTCATGTAGAGAGCATCGAATCCCACGCGCTCCGCGATCATGGCGGTCAAGGCATCGAAGACGAACGGCGCCACCACCATGCCATCGGCTGCCAGCAATTTTCTCAGCTTCGCCGGTTTGCCAGTCATTGACCACTCCTCGAGTTATGAGATGCCCGGGTCCGTGCGATAGCGACGCTCCATCTCGCAGGCCTGAGGCAGGCCCAGAAGATCGCTCAAGGCGTCGCCCTGTGGGAATTGGCCGGCCACCGAGGGCAGTTGGGTTGAGGAACCGGTGGTCTTCAATTCAATTAGCCCTTTGGCCAGAGCCAAATATACAGCAAACAATGCGAAGCCTGCGAGAATATGAACCCTGAATCCCATCGCCTTGGCCTCATCGATGGATACTAGCTGTCCATTGTAGACGCACGGTATCCCTTTGCTGGCGAGCAATCGAGCGTAGTTATCGAGATCCTCCCGTGTCCGGATGCCGTCCACGAACACCATATCGGCGCCCGCCTCATAGTAGGCGTTGGCCCTCCTGACCGTATCATCCCAGCCATTGACCGCCAGGGCGTCCGTTCTGGCGATTATGACGAAGTTGGCGTCGCTGCGCGCATCGAGAGCAGCGCGCAGCTTTTGCACGAACTCGCCCTGCGGAATGATTTCCTTGCCGGCAAAGAAGCCGCACTTCTTGGGGAACAACTGATCCTCGACGTGCAGTCCAGCGGCTCCAGCCCGTTCGTACTCGTGGATCGTCCGCGACGCGTTGAGGGGATTTCCGTAGGCAGTGTCGGCGTCGGCGATGAGGGGAATGGACGTGGCAGCGGCGATGTACCGCACGTTATCGACCATCTCACTCATCGTGACCAGGCCGACATCCGGCATTCCCAGGCGAGCGGCAGTGCCGAAGCCGGTCATGTAGATAGCGTCGAAGCCGGCGCGCTCGACCGTCATAGCTGACAGTGGGTTGTAAACCCCTGGCGCCACCACCATAGAGCTCGATAGCAATTGTCGAAGGCGTTCTGTCTTGGTCATCGTACCCTCACTATTATCCTGACCATGAGACCGTACCTCCTGAGCCAGAAGGTCGCGCCCGATGCCCCTGCCCTCGGCGATTCATTCACCCGATTTCTTGGCAAGCTCTTTCTCGATCAGTCGCATTAGGCCGCCGATGCGGAGAATCTCCATAGGCGGGCTATCGGCTGGAAAAGCAATGCCCTGGAGCGAGATGCCCTTGGTCAGGTTCTGCACTACCCCTGTGCTGAAGTTCACTCTGGCAGTATCACCTTCGTCAAAGGCCTTGCTCACCCCCGGGCAGGTAAGCACCGCCAACGACCCGTTGATCGCGTTCCGAAAAAATACGCGCCCGAGGGATTCCGCCACAATACCGCAAATGCCATTTCGGAGAAGGTTGAGATGGGCCGGGCGACTCGAGCCGCAGCCGAAGTTCCTACCGCCGACGATGAGATCCCCCTCCCTGACCTGGTCGACCCAGCCCGGCCGGTTAGCTCTGAAGCATTGCCGGTATCCCTCGCCACCCAGCCGCATTACCTCCCCCGGCATCATCAGGTCGGTACTGACGTTGTCTCCCAAAAGCCACACCCGGCCCTCGCGGATCAGTTCTTCGTCGGCCATGTCATCTCGTCCTTCTCGAAGTTGTAGAGTTCACGCGGGTCGACGATTTCCCCGGCGACTGCCCCTGCTGCCACCGTTGCGGGGTTGGCGAGGTAGACAAACGATTCGGGACTACCCATCCGACCTTGAAAGTTGCGGTTGGTCGAGGATATGCAGACCTCTCCTGCTCCAATAATGCCTAAATGGCCGCCATAGCACGGTCCGCAAGTTGGATGGGCCACCATGACATCCGCATCGGCAAGCACCTGTAACACGCCCAGCTTGTCGGCTGCCCTCCACTGCTCCATGGATGCCGGACTGGCGATCATGCGCACCTTTGGGTGTACCTTGCGACCCTTCAGTATCTTGGCCGCCATCACCAGATCCTCTAGTCTGCCATTGGTGCAGGAGCCCAAAAAGGCTTGATGGATCCTTACATGCTGCCTGACAACTTCTGCGACCGAATGGACATTGCCGGGATCGTGGGGACAAGCGATCTGAGGCTCTAGCCCCGTGAGGTTTACCTCTATGACCTCTGCGTACGCAGCGTCGGGGTCGGGCGCCACTGGCCTCGGCTCCCGCTCAGTCCTTCCCTGGAGAAAGCTCAGCGTCGTCTCATCGCACGGGAAGATGGCGAACTTAGCGCCCAACTCCACCCCCATGTTGGCGATGGTCATGCGACTGCCGATGCTGAGCTGTTTGACACCCGGCCCGGAGAATTCGAGGGATTTGTATAGGCCAGCCTCCGTGCCGTGTGTGCCCGCGATCTTTAGCACGACATCCTTACCCACGCACCACGGTGGGAGGGTGCCCGCCAGTTCGACCTTTATGCTTTCCGGAACCATAAACCACAGTCTCCCGGTGGTCATTATATAGAGACTCTCACCGGTGGCGCAAGTAACCGCCGCATTGAAAGCGCCGCCCGTCGTCGAGTGGGAGTCCGCCATGGCGATGAGGTCTCCAGGCACCACATAGCCATGCTCAGGGAACACCTGATGCTGTATGCCGTGGCGGCCATATTCGTAGAAATGGGTGATCCCGTACTTTTCGACGAGTCGCCGAGTCTCGACCATGTCATTGGCCACGGAGATGCTGGTGGGAGGGGCCAGATGGTCGTCGGTGACGTAGATCCTCTGGGAATCCCAGACGCGCTCGACCCCCAAGCGCTCAAGACCGCGCAGCCCTCCACCGGAGGTGGCGTCGATATTGCACCAGACGAATTCCCCGGGCTTGACCGCGTCGCGTCCCGAGTGGGCAGCAAGGATCTTTTCGGCCAGAGTCATTCCCATGTTCGGCGGTCCTTCAGAGCGCTATCGCCTATTTGACTATGTGCCCCTCATACAGATTACTGATAGCGACGCCGTCGTAACCCAGCTCGCTCAGCACTTCAGACGTATGCTCTCCCAGCGTGGGGGTAGGACGACGAAGACGATGCTCACGCCGGGAATTGGAAAGGTCGAATGGGGGAGAGACCATCTTGGTCCTCCCCGCGACCGGATGATCGTCCTCCCAGAACATCCCGTTGGCCGCGATCTGCGGGTCGCTTGGCAAATCGTTGCGCTCCGCCACTGCCGAGCAAGGCACGCCCTCGCGTTTCAGTTGCTCGAGCCACTCGGCAAGGGGACGCGTTCTAAACAGGGCTTCGAGGATCTCGTACAGCTCCTGTGCCATCTGCTCCCGCAGCACGTTGGAGGCGAATTCGGGATGGTCTTGAAGGTGCTCCAGCTCCAACACGTGGCAAAGCCCTTTCCATTGACGATTCTCCAGCACCACGACGCTGATCCATTGCTCGTCCGCGCAGCGATAGCATGATGAGTATAAAGCGTTCGGCCGCTGGCCGGAGAGAGGAGATGTATCGTTCTCCGTCCACACCAGCTGCTGCATCTGCAGGGCGAGGCCAACTTGGAGCAGCGATACGTCCACCCGCTGGCCTTGGCCCGTCCTCTCACGGTCCCAAAGCGCCACCATTATAGCATACGCCAGATCCATGCAGCCGGACATATCCGTCATCATGATCGCGGAGGGCACGGGCGCCCCGCTGCTGTCACGACGTACGGAAAGTATTCCCGAGCGTGCTTGAATGACGATGTCATATCCGGGCAAGGCAGCTTCCGGGCCTTCACGACCGAAGGCGCTAACGCTAGCGTAAATGAGGCGGGGATTCAGGGCCGCCAACGTGTCGTAGTCCATGCGCACCCGGCCCTCAGCCCCGGGCCGAAAGTTCAAGATGAGTACGTCAGCCCATTTCGCCAGCCGGTGCACGATCTCCTGCCCTTCGCGATCCCGAACGTCCACGGCAATGCTCCGCTTGTTGCGATTCACCGCCAGAAAGGACTTGCTGAAACCGTGCATTCCTAGGTACGGCGTAGATGCTAGCGCCCGCATCGTGTCACCTTGCAGCGGCTCCACCTTCACCACTTCCGCACCCTGATCGGCCAGGTAGACGGCCGCGCCCGGACCCAGATACATCTGCGCCATGTCGATTACCTTAATCCCTGATAGAGGTAGCACCGTCCTCCCTTCTTAGTTCCGACTCGGCGGCTCCCAGCGGCACAGCACTCGTCATATTGCTCCGATACATGAAGCGCGCAGGGCTAGTCGCCGAAAACCTTGCGCGGCAAGTCGACCATGCATGCTTCGATGGAGCGTTCGCTAACGCCGGTTTCCCGAAGCTTGGGAATGAACCCCGACATCATGTCCGCGTATAGTCGCTGCCGCCGAGGCTGAGCGCCTTCAGCAGGCGGAGCTACGCTGTCAAAGAACGGAGCGCCATAGATTTGCCCCTCTGTGTCCTGCGACAGCACGAGCTGGGACGCGTAGCCGGCGGCGATGGCGCTCATGGCGATCCCCCGCCTTACCTCATCGGGCATGACGTAAGTGATGCCGATCCTGTCTAGACCAATGTTCGCTCCTCGCCGCAGGATACCGTAGTGGTACCGCAGGTCGCTGTTCCCGCAGCAGTGTCCTATGACAACGCGGGACAAATCGACGCCCTCTTCCTCGAAGACGTCGACCTGCTCACCGCCCATGGTCCCGCCGTCGGTATGCGTGAGGATCGGAGCGCCCGTCCTCTTGTGGGCGCGGGCAGCGGCTCGCAGCGCTTTCTCCTCATATTGCCCGATCTTGCCGAGGCCAGTAGCCACTTTGATCGCACCGGCCTTCGTCGTAGTACCGCTCATCCCTTCGGTCAACTCCCAGACCATCCAATCGGCAATTTGATCGATGCTCCGCGACTTGAAGTAGGACGGAAAGCCCCTGTTTTCGCTGTAGAGGCCGGTTGAGGCGATGATATTCACACCGCTTCTTTTGGAAGCCTCGACCATGTATTCTACGCTGCGCCCCAGATCGATGGGAGTCGCGTCGACGAGCGTTTTCACACCGTACTCAAGGAGCGTGGCCAGTTTTCCAGCGATGGCCGCGACGTCGCGTTCCCGATCATAGGTGTTTCGTGCGTCCAACTCCCAACCCGGATTGCATATTATCACATGCTCGTGCATGAGGACCCAACCCAACTGGTTCACGGAAACGGGACCGAGGACCGTATTGACCTGTCTCGTTGCGGTCATGCTCTGCCCTCACCTGTGAAGGTTTCCAATGGTGACATCGTGCGTTCTCTGCAGGCACCTCTACTTAGGAGTCTATACAGAATAACTTGAACACAACATAGGGCATCTGCTATGCTTTAC
>JACPQF010000033.1 GCA_016190625.1 Chloroflexota bacterium
CGTTCTTGTCAGGGCTTCGAGCTTCTGACGTTCCTCGACCGTCAAGGTCACACGGTAGCGTGGCTTCACGGCAAACCCTCCCTTCGGATTTGCCATGATTATACCACATTATACGAATTATACCATGTTACATGGTACTAGCCTCTGCTGGCCACGCCGAGGCTGGCGACGTAGATGGCGGGCACGAACATGCTGCCCCCCAGCCATTCGGCCTCCGAACCCAGCGCCACCACGTCCTTGAGGACGTCGTAGACATTTCCGGCCACCATAGTATCCTTCACCCGACCGACGACCTGCCCGTTCTCGATCTTGTAACCGAGGAGGACGTTGCCGCTGAAATCACCGCCGAGCACGTTCCCCTGGCCCGCGCCCATGAGGTGCCAGACCAGCAGACCCTCCTTCACGTCGGCGATCATCTCGTCCTGAGACATGTTTCCGGTGCCGACGACCAGCAGGCTGGTGGACGGCGACGGAAGGCTTTCGAGGGACCGGCCAGCGCTGCCCGTGCTCTTGGTGCCCGCCAGGCCAGCGGTTTGCAGATCGTAGAGAAACTCCCCGACCACGCCCTCGTTTACTAGAGTAACTTTCCGGGTGGGAATGCCCTCGTCGTCGCACATCGCCGACCCGGGGCGTAGGTCGATGGTGGGGTCGTCCCAAATCGATATCTTGCTGTCGAATACTCGCTGCCCCCGCTTGTCACCCAGAGGCGAGGCGCCGAGGAGCACGGTCTTGCCGTTGAAGGCGGAGGCCAGAGGCGAGATCAGGGCGCTCAGCACTCCCTGGGGGACGAAGATCACCGGCATCGCCTTGCTGGCGATGCCGGCGTTGCGCTTGGCCATCTCCAGTTGCTTGAGCGTCGTGTTCACCGCCTGAGTAACGTCGAGAATCGGCTGACACGAGCTCTGGCTGTCGCCGACGAACAGCATGTCGGTGCCCCGTATGAGCGTGGCCTCCATGCTGATGCCCATAACCGCCTTGCGGTACGATGCCTTGCCGCCCTTCGAGTTGAGAAGCTGCACCGAGGCCGCGCTCTTGCTGATGCTCGCCTCGCAGAGTAGCTCGGAATTGACGGCGAGCAGTCGCTCAATGGTCTCGTTGCCAAGGTCGACCATTTTCTCTACCGTGACCTGCTCCACCGACGGATCGTAGACGTTTACCGCCGGATAGTGGCCGGGACCGGGAAGATCGAACTTCGCCTCGGCGCCAAACTGGGCCACCTCGACGGCGGCATCGACCAGTTGCCGGACCTCGTCCAGGCGAGTGGTGGCGGCGAGACCTACTCTACCATTCTTGATGATGCGGAGAGCGACGCCCCGGCTCTCCCTGGTCGTCACCTGCTTGAGCCGGTTGGCCTCGAAGCTTATGGGGGTCGATTCGCTTTGAACGTAGTAGACCTCGGCCTGCTCGGCGACCTTGCTCGCCATCTCCAGAATCTGCTCGGGTTGCATCATTCGCCTCCGATCACGCATTTTCTGATGCGTATGTGTGGTCCGCCGTTGGACACGGGCAAAGGCACCTGCCCGCCCTTGCCGCAGCCGCCTCCCTGGGTCATGCCCATGTCGTCGCCGATGGCGTCGATGTTCTCCAATGTGGTGAAGAGGTTGCCGGTGAGCACGACGCCCTGAAGGGGCTCGGCGATCTGGCCGTTCCGGATCATGAAGGCTTCGCCTGCCGAGAACGTGAACATCTCCATGCTGGTGGTGCCGCCGTACCAGCTCTTGGCGTAGATCCCCTCCTTCACGTCGGCGATCATTTCGGCGAAGGTCGTCTTGCCGGGCTCGATGAGCGTGTTGGTCATGCGCACGATGGGAGGAAAACGGAAACTGATGGCTCGGGCGTTGCCCGTCGCCGGCTCTCCCATTTTGCCGGCGGTTTCCCGTGAATGGAGCCTGCCGGTGAGGACGCCCTCGGTGACGAGGTAGGTCTTGGTGGCCGGGACACCCTCGTCGTCGTACTTATAGCTGCCGCGCAGGCCGGGGATGGCCGCGCCGTCCACAATGTTCAGAATAGGATTGCCGAACCGCCGGCCCAGCACCATGATCTCCTTCATCCGCTGGTTTTCGTAGACGAAGTCGGACTCCGATAGATGGCCGAAGGCCTCGTGGACGAACACGCCGGAGAGGACGGGATCGCAGATCACGGTGTATTCCCCGCCTTTGGGCCGTTTGGCCGAAAGGAGCGCTATCGCCCGGTCCCTGGTCTCCTCCACCTGGGAGTGGATTCCCTCGACGAAGCCGAAATCCTCGGCACTGCCAAGGCTCAGCGTAGCCTGCTGGACATTGCCGTCTTTTCGGGCGATCACGGTGAGGCCAGCGCTCATATCCACCTTCTCCTGCTCGATGTAGGACCCTTCCGAGCTGGCGAAGATCAGCTTCCGCCGCGAATCGCCGTAGCGAATCATCGAGGTCTGAATGCCGGGCACCGCCCACATGACTTCCACGTACTCGTCCAGTAGCTTCTTTTTCTCGACGAGGGGGACCGAGAAGGGGTCCTTCTTGAGGACCGGCTTCACGCTGTCCACCACCGGCGCCACCGGAGCGAGTAGGCTCTCCTCCTTGCCCACCAGCCGGGCCTCGCGGGCGGCCAGCGCGACCCTGTCTTTCAAGTTCGACAGGTCGTTGAAAGTGACGAAGCCCCAGCCTCCCTTGTACAGGGCCCTCACGCTCCCGCCGACGCCGCTGGCGCGCACGATATCCTCCAGTTCTTTGCCGCGGTAGGCTATGCGGCTTCCCTCGCTCTCCTCCACGTGGATCTCCACGTAATCTACGCCGTGCCCCTTCAGGGCATCGGTGATCAAATCGCGCATGTCTCTGCTCTTCCTCTCGTGACCGTGAAATGAGTGTTGGTCGATGATTCCATTATAACATGTGTCCAACCTGCCACGGCTGTTGTGGCTTGCCAACGGAAGCTTTCTTGGTGTGAAACGGCCTGCAAGGCAACAATGTTTAGCGTCGGTCAGGCTAGCAATCGCGGCCAGAGGTGGCTTATAATAACAGTTATGAGACTCCAGGGAACGCAGGTTGTGGACCTTCGCGGGAAGAACCTGCCGTCAGGGTGTTTGGCTCATGAAACGGGGATTGAACGTCACATTTCGGGACGCTGCTGAAGAATTCGCGCAGAGGCTCGCTTCAGTGCCCAGCCATCAGATTGACTTCGTTGTTCTGTTCGGTTCGGTTCGGTTGCTCGAAAGCAAGCCAAGAGGGATAGCGATGTCGACGTACTGGTCGTGGGAGCCGCGCCCCGCGTCCCTGATGCTGTGCTTGACATCGCTTATGCGATCATGGAAAGCTCGCATTTCGAGACCTTCATCAACATCGTGTACTTCGGTAGCAGCGAGTTTCTCAAACTTCTTCGATTGCGCAGTTCTTTCATCGCGGCCGTGTTACGAGAGGGACAAGTTCTATATGACAATGGGACCTTCTCAAGAATCCGTCAAAAATCAGCTACAGTTGGCCGACGAAGCCCTTAGCGATGCCAAATACCTGCTACACGACAATCGCCTGAAGGGCGCTGCCAACAGAGCCCACTACGCGATGTTTCACGGTGCCTCGGCCGCGCTGTCTCAAGCAAGCATACCGGCGCCGAAGAAGCACAAGACCCTCATCAGCCTCTTCTACCATCAGTTTGTCGAAACAGGGAGGATGCCCCGCCAGCTTCATCGCGACCTCGTGAAAGCATTTCGGCTACGACAACAAGGCGACTATGAGATCCTTTCGCGTTTCGGAACGGACGAGGTTAGGGAGGTGGTGGAAATGGCGGAGGCCTTTGTGGCTGAGGTGCGGAGGCTGGTCGGTGTCTAAAGGGTCTCACTTGCTCTTCGACGTCTGGTCGCCAGTGAGGTGAGGGGAGTAGCCGCGCTTGCGGAGCTCGTTGGCCAGCTTGCGCAGGTCGACGTCGGGGTTGACGATGGCGGCGGTGGGCGAAAGGCGGCGGGCGAAAAAGGAAGAGAAACGGGGAGCGGCCAGCAGCTCGGAGAGGACGTGCTCGGCCTCGACTTCCACTACCGTGGCGGTGGAGAACGTCAACGGCGCGTACTGGCGCACCCAGTCGGCAATGCTGTAGGCTACGTTCTGGGGAATCTCCTTCTGCGAATGGTTATTGAGGAAATCGACGATCCCTTCGGCGGAAAGGCCGTCGTCTATCCCCCGCAGGACCGAAGCCTTGGTCAGGGTGTACAGGCGGGCCTGGTCCGACCGGCTGAGGTCGGCGAAGCGGGATAGCTCCCGAAGGACCTGCCCTCCTGCCAGTATGGAGACGATCTCGAAGTTCGGCTGCACGATCAGTGGCTTGTTGCTGGCCTCCGGTGGCGGAGCGCCGCCTGGCACGTCCAGCGCCCAGGCGCCGACCGGCGTCAGGCTGAAACAGAGGACGGGGCTGGCGTTGCCAGGTCCGCCCGTCGATGCCCTTGCCAGCGCCGTTAGGCCGAGCCAGTGGAGGGGAAACGCTATCACGTTCGTCACAAAGCCGGTCATGGTCTTATCGACGTCCATCCGGCTCAACAGGCTGTACCGCCGGATCTCGCTGGTGATGAGGCTACTGCCGAGGAGCTCCTGGTCGGTCGCAACGGTGAACTCGGCGAAGGTCTGAAGGTTGTAGAACTGGCCCACTTTGCAGCCGGCGGCCAGATGCTTGAGAACGCGCGAGCGGGCGTTTGGCCAACTGATGCGCGGGCTATAATACTCGAGACCGGCAGGAACCTCGAAGCGAGACGCCCCCAGCCAATTGTTCAAGGACTGCTTGAGCTGCTCCGCTGTGGCAAGGCTCGCCCAGGCATCCACACCGTCTCCCGGCTCGAGCCTGTCGCCGGCCCCCTTGAGCAGGCGGAGCTTGCTGGCGACCTCGACGATGAAGCTTGTCCTCGCTCCGCCAGATCCATCTTCCTCCTTCGCCCGGAACAGGGCGGTGATCTTGGCCAGAGTTCGCTGGGGAATGTAGCCCGCCGTCGTCAGCTCGACGCGATTGTTGCTGATGAAGTTCATCAGGGTATTGAGGTCTTCCACGAAGGCCATGTGGGTGTCCACGGGCTCGCCCAGAGGCTGGACCGGAGCCGGCGATTCCCTCACCACGCCTTTTTGGCCGCCAAGAGCTTGCCGGATCTCCCGAGGAATGAACAGGTGCCGGCGGCCGTCTATGTAGGCTTCATCCAAAAGCATGGCAGTGCCCAGATCGCCCCAGGCCTCATGGAGAAGCTCCTCCCCGAACTCCTTCCTCAGCTCGGCCACGGTAGCCTTGCCGCCCTTCTCCCGGACCCATTCCAGAACTTTAGCCGTTCGCGGCCGGTACCAGGGGCAAGATGTCCATGCGGACGGGCTATCAGTCAGCGCCTTGAGCAAGACGGTGATTAGCTTCGGTTTGGAAAGCGAGTACGGGCGGGGAATGCCCCAGTGTTCGGCGACCATCTGCAGATCCCGGACGTTGGTTGCAGAGAGAAACGCGCCCATAGGTATGTGAGTGACGTCTCCCTGATCCACGGCTTCGCGAACCGCCGTGACCTCGGGAACCAGTTCCGTTGGCAGGGCTACGGCGGTCTCGCCCCGGGCCGGTTGGGGATAACGGGTCAGACGCCGCAAGGGGGAGACGCTCTTCTGGATTTCCTGCCAGTCGTCCACGATCACCAGCCCCTGGCTGGCCAGCTTGTCGATAGCGGGTTTAGCATCATACCCCTTGATGCGGCAATAGGCGGTAAGCTCGCCCGCAGTCAGCCAGTTCTTGAAGCTGTCGACGAGGTGGAAGAGGATCTGTCTTTCAGGGTCGCCAAGCTCCTCCAATCCTCCTCTCAGGTACCAGCGGTCCATCATCTTGGCCATGATCTCTCGAATCAGGGAAAGGTTGTCGGTCCCCCTGGGTTCTAGCCCCCAGGCGGTGGCGAGAGACTGGAGGCGCCCGAGGCCTGCTTTGTTGAGATGGCCTATTAGGCTCGCCATCGCCCCATCGCCTCCCTAAGTCGCTTGAGAGTGAGACGACGCGACCTCACCAGACGGAAGGAAAGACGTAAGCCCACCGTCAGCACGACGGCCCCGAGCGCGATGGCGCTCACGGCCAGGGCGACCACGCTCACAAAAAGCCCGGTCCGCAAGGATTCGGGTTGGTAGGAGAACTCCACGAGGTGCTCCCCTTCGGTCAGAGCTAGGGCCCTGAACATGTAGTTGGCCCGCAGAATAGGCGATGGCTCGCCATCCACCGTCGCCTGCCAGCCCGGGTAATAGGCATCGGTGAGAACGAGCAGGCCGGGAGCGTCCAGCTTGGCCTTGACCTGCACTTGTTCCGGCTGGTAGGACTGGACAGTCACCTCATCCCTCCCCGGCCGTGAGCGGGCCGCGGTCATCGAGGAAAGAGCCTGTTGGCTGAGCGGCGGCGCCGACTCCAAAACCACCTTGTCTCGCACGTCTCTCCGCGACGCCTCGAGCGCCCTATCGCCTTTGGCCACTTCGTAGCGTCGCACCACGTAGGCGCGAGGCAGCCAATCCAAATTCTCGTAGATCTTGATATCCCCGCTGTGAACGAGCTTGAGGCGCGGGTTTAGCACCACCGACTCACCGGTGTAGGTGCGATCGTCGATCAGGCTAAGACCACGCAGATTCAGCTCGACCCCGTTGGTCATGAGCGAGGTGAAGCGGATCTCTTTTGGATACATAATGCCCTTCAGGTCGATCTTGGTGTAGTAATTATAGGCTTGAGGATTGCCTTTCCACAAGGAAGAGATCTTCGCCATCTTGTGGCTGACCTTCGTCGAGGGGCGATTGTAATCGCCCTCGGCTGTATCGACGCCGGCTTGCAGGGTGGAGGTGACGACCCGGCCGGCGGTGTCCGTAATGACTACCGCGGCGACCGCCGTGGTGGTCGTCAGGCTTTGGGAGCCGGATAGATACGATACCAGCCCAATGGCGGTGGTGGCGAAGGACGGCAGATCAGCCAAACGCTGAGGTCTGCCCCTCTCCACTGTCAGCATCGTGCCCAGGTCGTAGTAGACGTTGTCGACCCAGGGGTCGTGAGCCTTGTCGGCAATCACGTACTTGACGTTCAGCATGCCGAGAAGCTGGGTGTCCGGTATTCCGTCAAGCTGCTCACGCAGCAGGCCATCGGCCTGGTCGAAATTGCTTCCCGGCGCCGTGCCATGGGGGGTCTGCTCGCTTTCGATGATCAAGCGCTTGAAATCGGCGTAAGCTTTGAGCGGAAGAATGCCGCCGTCGTAGCCGTCGATGCTTGGGATCTTGTAGAGGAGGGGTAAGTTTGGCGTCAGGATCTCTTTGTACTTGGTCGCCACGATGAAGTCGCTGATCCGCTCGGGGGGCAACTGGTCTCTCAATATGCGCTTGAGTTCGGGCATGTCTCCTGGGTCGAAGGAACCGATGGAGACGCTGAGGATCCGATAGACGCTGTCGTCCAGCTTGAGATGGAGGATGCTGGGCCTGAGGGACGAAAAGGCCTGCGGTGGGATAGGATGGTTCAGGTCCAGATCGCTTTGAGCGAAAAACAGCTCGACGGCGACGAGGGCCACGACGCCCAGAGTAAGCTTGGGATCCGGCGCCCAGAGGGGAGCGACGAGAACCAGAGCCATGCTGAGCCCGACAAGGGGAATCCAGATGGCCAGGACCTCCCCCCGGGGGAACTTCAACAGGGGATGGGCCAGCCATACGAGTCCGAAGACCAGGAGGAGACTGAGAACGATCCAGAGCTGCTTGTTGCGTATGGCGTTCAAAGCATCTCTGACGGCGCTCCGCAGCAGGGGCGGTCGCGTGAGACAGCTCATGCCGATTCCCGCCAGTGTGGCCGCGGCGAAGGTGTAGACGAGAAGCCAGCGGGCGGGCACGCGGAAGAGGCTTAGTCCGGGCACCAATTTGAAGGCGATGTGGTAAAGCGGATTGAAGCCGCCGAGAGCCAGGAAGATTGCCACTATCCCCAGCGCCAGAGAAAACAAGGTGTAGGGGTTCCTCTTGCGGACGGCGAGAGCGAGAACGGCTAGGGCGATGGGGACGAATCCCACGTAACCGACGAACTCGCTAAAGGGATTCTCGAGAAAGCCGGGGAGCAGAGAGCGAAGGATCTCCCAGGGCGGCAGGGAGAAGGAGGCCGCGTCACGGAACGATAGTCCACCGCCTCTAATGGATTGGGCCGACAACTCGAAGGTCGGCAGCAGTTGGACGGTTGCCAGCCCGATGCCTAGGATCACCACCACGCCGAAGATCGCCGTGATGAAGACCACCTCCCGCGTGCCGCGGATGAGCATCCGGCCTGTGACGACGAGGTGAGGGCGCAAGCCCCTGATCTGCTTTTCGCCGAGGTCGAAGGCTCGCCCGAGCCCCATAACCAGCTGGAACAAGCAGTACATTCCCAGCGTGAACAGGGTAAGGTATGATTCCTGAGAATGCCCGGCGAGGAACTGCACGCCGACCGCGAAAGAGGCCAGACAGGCAAATAGCACGCTCTTTCGACGGCAGGCCAGGTCGAAGAAGAGCAGGATGGTAGGAATCCAGGCGGCGGCGTTTTGCTGGTTGATATGTCCCACCTGCTGCGAGAGGAAACCGCTGAACATGTAAACGATGGCGGCCACCAGCGCGCTGGAGTGGTCGAGACGGATGGAGACCTTGGCGAAGGCATACATGCCGAGGCCGGCCAGGAAGACGTGAAAGAGAATCGATAGGTTGACGCCGTGGGGCGCGTCGAGTCCGAGGAGGTACACGGCCAGGTTAACCGGGTAGAAGACGGCGGTCTGGATATTGGCCATGAAGGGGACCCCAGCGAAGATATAAGGATTCCACAAGGGGACGTGGCCGCTCTGCAGGATTTCGGCGGCGTAGGTCCGGTAAGGATAGAAGTAAGTGAACAGATCGTAGTTGACGAGAATGGAATTGCCAAAGGCGAGCCGGTTGTAGAAGATGAGGGTGAGCGCGGCCAGGATAGCCATAGCCGCAATACTAGCCAGAACTGCACGTATCCTGGACAGACGTGGATGTAGCCCGTTGGTCGGTGCCTTGGCCGACGTCGGACGGCCATCTGTCGGCTCCCCTTCCCCGTCTACGGTATTTTCTTCTAGCAGATGTTCTACCAAGACGGTTCCTCGCTCATCCGCTCAATCCGTTCCCAGAATCCGTAGACAGCTAGTCGAACAGTCGGCATTTGATGAGAGTGGAGAGGACGGTAAAGCCGTCCTTCCAACTGATCTTTTTGCCTGCGAGGAACCCCCGGGCGTCATAGGAAATCGGCACCTCGTGAATATGGTAGCCCATCTTGAGGATTCTGGCTGTTATCTCCGGGTCGAAGCCCCAGCGGGGTGACTTGAGCTTGATCCTCCTGGCGACGTCGATAGAGAAGGTCTTGTAACAGGTTTCCATATCCGACAACGACGTGCCGTACAAGAGATTCGCCGCGAGGGTGAGGAGCTTGTTGCCGAGGGAATGGCCGAAGGACTTGAACTGAGGCTGTCCGAGAAACCGGGAGCCGTAAACCACCTGGCGCTCGCCAGAGATGATGGGTGCGATGAGAGCGGAGTAATCCTGCGGATCGTACTCCAGGTCGGCATCTTGAATGATAACTACATTGCCCGACACCTCGGACAGCCCCGTTCTGACGGCGGCTCCCTTCCCCAGGTTGTAGGGATGGAGCAGCACCTTCACGTTTGGATAGCGGCTCGCTACTTTGGCTAGTATATCGCGACTGCCATCGATGGAAAAGTCGTCTACGCATATGAGCTCGATATCCAGGTCGACGGCCTGCACGCGATCGATGATCTCGGCAAGTGTAGTCTTCTCGTTGTATACCGGCATTATTACCGAGAGCTTTACCCCGCCTCTCGCCGCGCGCTCAGTATCCCTCATGGCGCCGTAGCCTGCATGCTGCCCCCAATTCAGGTTAGTTTTCTGCCTCGTGCGCCAGGAGGATAGCTTCGGCAATCTCTCGCATCGACTTGCGGGTATTCATCGACAGCTTCTGGATCTTGCGAAAAGCCTCCGTCTCCTTCAGCCCCTGTGTGTCCATCAGGACGCCCTTGGCCCGTTCCACGAGCTTACGGGTCTCCAGGGTTTCCCTCAGGTCGCCGACCTCCTTCTCTAGCGTCTTGAACTCCCTAAACCTGGCGAGGGCCACCTCGATGGCCGGCACCAGCTCGGATTCCCTGAACGGCTTGACGATGTAGCCAACCACTCCGGCCTCTTTGGCGCCCTCGATGAGCTCTTGCTGGCTGAAAGCGGTAAGCAGGAGGACAGGGGCGATCCTTTCCTCAGTCAAGATTCTGGCAGCGGCGATCCCATCCAGATCGGGCATCTTGATATCCATGATGACCAGATCGGGCTTCAGCTCTCTCGCCAGATCTACGGCGGTCAGCCCGTCGCCGGCCTCGGCGATGACTTCATAGCCCTGGGCGGCCAGCATCTCCTTCATGTCCATGCGGATGATGGATTCGTCGTCCGCGATGATCAGTCGTGTCGGTGCCAAACTGATTCCTCCTCTAGTTTGCCGTCTATGCCTGCGACCTTCTCGGTGGAGCGACGACCTTAGGGAATGTAACGCGCGCAGTCACGCCCTGGCCGTTGGCGAACTCAAATCGGCCTTTCAAGTCCTCTTTTACCAGTGTGTTGATGATCTGCAATCCCAGATGGCTGCTGTCGCCCCGATCAAAGGGTCCGGGAAAGCCTGTTCCATCGTCGGCTATCTCGATGCACAATTGGTCGCCATGCTCCAATAATCTCACGACCACAGTACCTGCCGACCGCTCCGCGTAGCCGTGTTTCACGGCGTTCTGCAGCAACTCGTTCACGATCAGCGCGCAGGAGGTAGCTTGCTGGGCCGGAAGGTAGAGATTGGCGCCCTCGAGCTTAAGGCAAATGTTCTTGGACGGATCGATGATGCCGTGCGTGACCTCGTTGAGGATTCGCTGGCACACCTCCGTGATGTTGATGACGCTTTCCTGGTCGTGGCTCAGGAACTCGTGAACCACAGCTATGCTGAGGATCCTATTGATACTGCTGTCGAGCATTACCTCCACTTCGGGGATGCTGGCCCGGCGGGCTTGCAGCCGGAGTAAGGCGGCAATGGTCTGGAGGTTGTTCTTTACCCGATGGTGAATCTCCTGAATCATCGCCGATTTGATCTTTAGCGCCTGCTCTTGCTGCCTCTCCTCAGTAACGTCGTCTATGACGATGAACGCACCGCCATAGCGGGGGTTCGCCTTGAAACGCAGGGACAGCCAGGACGTCTCTTCGTCGGCCACGAGGGGAATGGCCTTCGTGACCAAGATCAGGTTGTTCATGGCGTTTTCTCGCTCGCTGCAGTTTCCGGATTCGAGAGCCTCGAAGAAGGTGCCTTCCTCCCGATCGGTGCCCGGCAAGGGAACTCCCAGCAGAGACCCGGAATAGCCGATCCGGCGAAACAGGGCTTCCGCCATCCTACTCGCGTATTGTATTTGCCCGGCTCCGTCGACGACAATAAGCCCGTCGTGTTCTCTCACTGCCGTGAGGGCGCCGGCCCCATCGATCTGGCCGGCAATGGCCATTTGCAGAATCACGGCCAGCGCTTCCCTGAGCACGTGGCTCTTTCTCTTGAGACGCTCGTGCTCGGCCAAGTCAGCCTCGATGGCTAGAACCGCCATAACCTTTCCGTCCTGGGCCCGCAGAGGATGAACCTCGTGGGCGGTGCGGGCGGCCGTAGGTGAGCAGCGCGATCCCCGAGTTGCCCGGCCCCGTCTAAAGGTTTGAAAGACCAGCGGCTCGTTTTTCTTCCCGACCTGTTTCCCAACCAGTGGTGACGAGAAGACCGGCGGTGTCGTGTGAGGGCTGGCCTGAGCGATTACTATGGCGGTGTTTGGCTGCGTCCCCGGTGCGTATAGCAACAGGTCGGAATGCCAGAGATCCGCGAGTATGGGCAAGGTCTCCTCCACCTTGTGCAGGTAGACCGCATCGCACCGGGAAAGGCCGCTCAGTTCGTTGAGATATCTGTTCATAATGCACCGATGCATTTCGACGAGGACGCTCTCGTCTTTGGTGGCGACAGCACCAACCGCAACCCACTAACGTAACGATCGGCCACGGGAACTGATATCGTATGACACGACTAGATTACCGTTGAAATACGACAAGGCCGATTATAGCAAAGGCGATATGGTTTGACAAGGGCTTCGGCGCGGTGCCCTCACCCTCTCCCATCCTTCTGCGGAAGGACGGGAGAGGGTGAGGGCACCCCGAACGACTTTCAGGGTAGGACACCGTCCAGGCGCGCTGTGGATCGCTTGCGGCGCGAGAATCCGAACCGCGTTCTTCCCGTCCCTTGACTCCTGGACGATTCATCTGTTAACCTCTCCCTGAGGAGGAATCACGTTGGCGACAAACACCAATCTGTTGGACGCCATTGGCCGAACGCCACTGGTGGAGCTCACCCGGTTGAGCCCCAAGCCGGAGGTTCGCCTGTTCGCCAAGCTGGAGGGGAATAACCCCACCGGCAGCTTGAAGGACCGGATCGCCAAGTACATGATCGAGGAGGCGGAGGCCAGCGGACGCCTGACGCGCGACAAGATCATCGTCGAGGCGACGACGGGGAACACCGGCATCGCCCTGGCCATGGTAGGGCGCCAGAAGGGCTACCGGGTGCAGGTGGTCATGCCCGAGAACGTCATCCCCGAGATCAGGCTGCTCCTCGAGGCCTACGGGGCGGAGGTGGTCTGGGTGGGCAGCACCCTTGGCACAAAGGGGGCGATCGAGCGCGTCGAGCAGATGGCGGCTGACGAACGGTATTACGCTCCGCGCCAGTTCGCCAACCAAATCAATGCGCTGGCCCATTACGAGACCACCGGCGTGGAGATACTGGAGGATCTAGCGGAGATAGACGCATTCCTCGCCGGCCTGGGCACGGGGGGAACGGTCATGGGCGTCGGGCGGAGGCTGAAGGAGCGGAATCCTCACACGCGAATCATCGCCGTGGAGCCCCATCCGGAGAGCCTGGTCCACGGGCTGCGTAGTCTGGAGGAGGGCTTCATTCCCCCCATCCTCGACCTAAAGAAGCTAGACGGTAAGTTTGTGGTCACCAGCCGTGATGCCTTCGTGGCCACTCGCGCTCTCACCGAGATGGAGGGCATCTTTGCCGGCATCTCGTCCGGCGCCGTTCTCCACTGTGCCCTGCGGGTGGCCAGGCGGATGAAGCGGGGGAACATTGTCATGCTCTTTGCCGATGGCGGTTGGAAATACCTCAGCACCGGCCTCTGGACCAAGGACATCGCCACCCTCGAGCAGGAGATCGAAGACAAGATCTGGTGGTAGGCTGAATGCCAGTGGCTCATGCTGGTAGAGCGAAGAGGTCAGCCAGTTGCAGCAAAGGCTTCGTGAAACGTCACGGTACCGCTGGCCTTGCTTTCCCCGAATGGCAACGCAAGGAAGTACTCTTGCGGAACGCCGTCAACAGCCAAGTCTGGGGGACTCTGAAGCCGAAGCGTTCGTAGTAGCCAGGATCTCCAACGAGCACACAGCCTTTTGCGCCCAATGCTCTTAGCGAAGATAGACCTTCATAGATGAGGGATTTTCCAATAGCTTGCCCCTGTAATTCCGGCAACACAGAGACGGGACCGGCACCGTACCAGCCCACGCTACCATCGGAAATGATCACAGGTGAGAAAGCTATGTGGCCTACCACGTTGCTCCCGGATTCTGCAACCGAAAACTATCGCCTGGTCCTTTTCTTGCGGTGCGAGAAGTACCCGATGAAGATGGCAATACTTCACAAATGACGGCGATTGGCGCACGGGATGCTTGGCGGGAACGTGCAAATACAGGCCGTTATGTGGTATATATGAGGCACCGCTCGATGGGGGTTGATAGTGAGTAGACGCAATACATGGGAATCGATATTGGGCCGGTTGCCCCGACTTAGAGTCGTTGGCATTCTTCTGGTCTTGGCCAGTGTAGTCTTTTCCTCGTTGGGCTGTGGCCCGTCCCAGACCGCGGCCCCTGGCGCGGTAGAGCACGTTAAAGGCAACCCGAACGCCCGCGTGGTCATTGAGGAGTGGACCGACTTGCAGTGACCGGCATGCGCAGCGGTCGCGCCGACGGTCCGTCGGTACATAGCCGAGCATGGCAATGATGTCAAGTTCGTCTTTCGTCACTTCCCCTTGAAGAACCACGAGTTCGCCTTTGTCGCCGCCGAGGCGGTCGAGGCAGCCAACGAACAGGGCAAGTTCTGGGAGATGCAGGACAAGCTGCTGGCCGACCCGTCTCTGCTGAATCTTGTTTACATCGCGCGGACGGCGACGGAGCTCGGCCTGGACATGAAGCGATTCAACGCCGCTCTCGACGATCATAGATTCGCGCCCCGCATACAGACCGACGTGGACGAGGGCAATCGCCTGGGTATCAACGCTACCCCAACCTTCATAGTCAACGGTCGCCAGTACCGCGGCGCTCCCTCCTACGAGCAACTGGACGCGGCGGTGAAGGAGGCTCTCCAGCAAATCGGAAAGTGATCCTCCCCTGTCGGTTTCGTTTGTCACAAGAATCCCGCTCTCGCCAGCCAATCTGCCTCAACTTGCGTCCGAGGGGCATTCCGTAGATAATACAACCTGGCAGCAGATACTGTAGGCGCCGGGGCGTCAGGCTTTCTCAGGCATCTGGCCGTCCTTCACGAGAAGGACAGAAGGATTCTTGGAGGGTGTTGCATTGCGTGACAACAGCGTAAGGCCGGCGGCGAATTGTGACGGCCAGCTCTATCTGGGCCTGGACATCGGCGCGGTTAACGCCAGGATCGCCGTGGCAGATGATGCAGGCAAGGTGGTGTATCTCGATTCCGAGCGCTCGATGAAGGGACCGGCTTCGGCGGTCTCGGTTTTGATCGATCGCCTCGGGAAAGCCTTGCCCGTGGCGAAGATCGCCGCCGCTGGCGTAACCGGCTCGGGCCGGCACATCTATGAGGGTCAAGACGGCTGGCAGGTGTTCACCTCGCCCTACGCGGCCATTGCGGGGCTGCTTTGGGATAGACCCGAAGCCAAGACGATCATCGCCATCGGCGGCCAGAGCTCTCTCGTGATCGGTCTGGAGGACGGCATGGAGAAGCCCTGGCGGGTAGCGCGTTCTCCGCTGTGCGCCGCGGGCACCGGCCGGTTCCTCGAACAGCAGGCTTCTCGCCTGGGTATTCCCATCGACAAGTGCGGATCGCACGCTCTGGAATGGACCAAGGCGCCTCCCCGAGTTGCCGCCCGCTGCAGCGTGTTTGCCAAATCCGATCTAATCCATCTCCAGCAGAAGGGATGGCCGGTTCCCGCCATGCTGGCCGGGCTGTCGGATAGTGTCGCCCGTATGATTCAGGCCCAGTGGAAGGATGAGTTCGTCTCCCCCATCTACTTTATCGGCGGCGTGGCGGCCAACGAAGGCGTCGTCCGGGCTATCGCTTCCGTTCTGGATAAGGAGGTTAGCGTTCCCCCAGACCCCGCCATGCGCGAGGCCATGGGCGCTGCCCTTCTCGCCAGGCAATCCCCTACCAAACCTGCTAGCCTCTGTCCTGCCGGCAATGGCGAGGCGGAGGCATACACCATCTCCCGCCGGCTGGCGCCCACCATCTCATCGAACGGCTGGAAACCCTGGCAAGCCGGGGACCGCGTCGTGGACGTCTACCTCGGCGTGGACGTGGGTTCGACCAGCACGAAGGCGGCGATCATCGATGCCAAAGGCTATGTTCTGGTCAAGAGCTATTTAATGACCGCCGGACAGCCGCTGGAAGCAATAAAACAAGTTATGGCGAACCTCGTTCCTCTGGTCGAGGGCAAGGTCCGGGTGAAGGCCGTGGGCGTTACGGGGTCGGGGCGCTACCTCGTGGGCAATTTCATTGGCGCAGACCTGATCAAAAACGAGATCACGGCGCAAACGCGGGCGGCCCTCCAGATAGACCCGCAGGTGAATACTGTCTTCGAGCTCGGCGGCCAGGATTCGAAGTTCGTCTATCTGGAAAACGGCACCGTCCTCGACTACCAGATGAACAAGGCCTGCGCTGCCGGAACGGGAAGCTTCATCGACGAGCTATCGGAGCAACTGTCCATTTCGACCCGCACGGGCGAGTTCGCCGAGTTGGCCTTCGCCGCGGAGAACCAGCTCGACCTGGGCGAGAGATGCGCCGCTTTCATGAGCCAGGCCGTCACCTCTGCTCAGCACGCCGGCGTCTCCTCGGAGGTCATCGTTTCCAGCCTCGCCACCTCGCTGGCCAAGAACTACCTCTCCAAGGTGGTTAGCGGCCGCCGGCTGGGCGATCGCATCTTCCTGACCGGCGCCGTCTTCTACAACGAGGCGGTGGTGTCGGCCTTCAAGTCGGAGTATCCCGGAAAGGTTTTTGTGGTGCCGGAGCATAAGGAGGTCACGGGCGCCATAGGAGCAGCGCTTCTGGCGATGGAAAGCGCTGCCGCCGGGAGTCAGTCGAAGTTTAAGGGCTTCTCGACGGTGGTGGCGGAGACCTACAAGCTCACTAACTTCAACTGCCATCGCTGCGAGCACAGTTGCTCTATCAGCATCATGACCACCGGCGGGGGCCAGCGCCTGTTCTATGGTTCCCGCTGCGACCTCTACGATGCCGCCTCCGGGCCCATCAAGAAGGGGAAGGTCTCGCCGCCTCCGACGCCCTTCACCACCAGAGAGGAGATGCTCTTCGAGGACTACGATCCTGACAAGGGAACGGGTCCACTCGTCGGCGTCCCCCGTGCCCTGTTGACGCACGATCTGGCGCCGCTGTTTACCGGCTTCCTCAACGCCCTCGGCGTGCGGGTCCGTTACTCCTCGCCGACCAACAAGGGCCTCATCGAGAAATCGCTGGAGCAGGCCTACTCCGACAGTTGCTTTCCCGTTAAGCTGGTTCACGGCCACGTGGCCGAGCTGCTCGAGGAGGGAGCGGAATACATCCTGATTCCTAACGCCATCCGCATGGACAGGAAGGAAGGCGAGCAGGACCAGCGCTACTCCTGTCCCCTCATTCAGGGCGCTCCCTACATCGTTCGCTCGGTCTTCGGTCTGGGCGACCGGCTTCTGGATCCGATCATCGATCTGTCCCGTGACGACGAGATTGTAATCCGGAGCTTCGTCGACATAGCCCAGCGGCTGGGATTCGGCAAGGGTCAGGGGGAAAGCGCGGCCAGAGTGGGTCTGGCCAGGCAGCGACAGTTCGAGGCGAGGCTGCGGGAAGAGGGAAGACGAGTCATAGATGGCTTGAAGGGGAATCCCGATTCACTCGGTGTGGTTCTGCTCTCGCGGGCCTACAATGCTCAAGACGCGGGCGCCAATTTGGGGATGGCTTCAGAGCTACACAGACTGGGAGTGGTGCCTATCCCTCTGGATTTCCTCCCCCTGGAGACCGTGGACGTAAGGGAGATCTCCGACCGGCCCTATTGGAACTACGAGCGCAAGATCCTTGCTGCCGCCAAGATCATCGCCGGAAATCCGCAGCTCTTCGGACTCTTCCTCTCTAACTTCGGCTGTGGACCAAACTCCTTCATCGAGAACATCGTCGAGGACGTAATGGGGGGCAAGCCGCTGGGTCACATCGAGATCGACGAGCACGCCGCCGAGGCCGGCTACATCACCCGCATCGAGGCGCTGGTTGATACCCTCAGGGGCTATCGTCGGGCCGGGTTGCAGTCGGCGGGAGATCCGGAGAAGTATGGGCGGCGGGTGCCGACCTCAGTGCGGTCCGGCCAAAACATCCTGGTGGTCCGCATGTCTGACCACGCCGAAATAGCGGCGGCCGCCATGCGCGCCTATGGCGTCAACGCCCAAGTGCTGCTCGAATCAGACGAGCGCAGCATGGCCCTGAGCAGGGACGTGACCAGCGGCAAGGAGTGCCTGCCTTTCCGCGATACTCTGGGAGTGTATCTGCGGCTTGCGGAGGACGGCCTCCTGCCGAAGAACGCCAGGGCTATCATGGCTGGCTCCTATGGACCCTGCCGGCTGGGGAAATACGCTCAGGAGCAGCAGAAGATCCTCGACGAGCGGGGAATACCGCTGGAGGTCATGACTACCGTCTCTAACAATGGCTATTCCGACATCGGCCTCGGCACCAAGTTCGAGCTTCTCGCCTGGCGGGGCATAGTGGCCAACGACCTGCTCCAGAAGATGCTCTGGCGAACCCGCCCTTACGAGCGTACGGTCGGCCAGGCTAACGAGATCTACGAGGAATACCTTGGCAGGTTGGTCAAGTCAACTGAGGGGCAGCAGTCCCCCGAGGGAATTCTCCAGGAGGCTATGGGGAGTTTCCAGGAGGTCCGCGACTCGTCACTGCCCCAGCGCCCTCTCGTAGGCATAAACGGCGAGATCTATTTACGAGCCAACCGTTTCTGCAATAAGGGCCTGGCCATGCTCTGTGAGTCCCACGGGCTGGAAGTGGAGATCTCCCCCATGTCCGAGTGGATCAACTATATCACCCTGCGGAATATCGAGGATGCGCTGGTGAACAAGGACCTGCGCAAGCTGGCGAAGGGCTACCTGCGCAAGCTGGTCACCGGCTATCACGAGCGGCGCTCCTACGCCTGGGTCAAGGCGATGATCGAGGAGTCAGAGCCCGGTCCCTCCGTGCTGATGGCCACGTCCTCTCCCTATCTGCCCAGCCGCTGCGGCTCGGAGGCGGTCCTGTCGCTCGGAAGCGGCATCCGCCAACTGGCCGACCCCCACTTCGCTGCTGTCATCTCCGTGATGCCCCACGGCTGCATGCCCGGGGGCATCGTCGCCGCCGTCTCCGAGGCGATATCGAAGAAGCACGGCAACAAGCCCTGGATCAGCCTCACCTATGATGGCTTTGCCGATAAGGTCAATCCCGAGCGCATCGCCGACCTCGCCGAGCAGTTGAGGTACCGGCAAGCGAAATAGGTCTGCATGGTAGAGACGCGGCGTCCGCCGACGACGCAATTCGCGTGGGGGCGTATCCTTCCCCCGAGGGAGAATCCTTCCGCCGAAGGATTCTCCCCTACGGCGATGGTGCTGCTGCCTACACCTTTCCTGAACCATCCGCAGCCACCTTGCAACTGGCCCGGTTCTTGCTGCGTTGGTGGCTGTGGGGTGGAGGGAGAACATTGCGGACCTCGCCTGGCGAGATTCCGCCGTTTCCAGGCAACAGTTTTGAGGTTCCCGGAATGAGTTTCAAGAAGGAGGAGTCTATTGGTAAATAGCGCTTCAAATCGAATGCTCATCTTGGTGGCGCTGGTTGGCGTCATGACCTTGTTTGCATGGCTGGCCCGGCCCAACGCCGCTGCAGCGTTGCCGGACTACGCCGCCAAGACTGGCCAGCCGTGCTCGACTTGCCACGTGAACCCGGCGGGTGGCGGCCCCTTGACGGCCACCGGCTCGGCGTTCCAGGCTATTCCCACTCATACTTCTGATCCGGCGGGCGCGTTTGCTCAGGTCACGGCGGCGACCAGGCCAGCGCCAGCCCCGAGTCCGAGCACCACGACTCCCAGTACTACGACTCCCAGCACGACCGCTCCGACGACGCCGGCCGCACCGAGCGCCGCTGCCCTGCCCAAAGCAGGAGACACGCCGCTAGTGGGAACCTTTGTCGCTGTGGGCGTAATGCTGGTGATGCTCGGCCTGATAATCAGGAAAGCGATAGCATCCCGCTAGCCAAAACAGCTTACGATCGGTAGCTCGATAGTCGGGTGACGTCGAGCTGCTCTCCCAACTGGCGGAACCCCGGCGAGGCGAGACGATAAACCCCACCCCCGCTGCTCAAGACGCTAGAAAATACGAGATTATTCGTAGCCCAGTCACAGTACAGAGAGGTCTGGAACGCTCCAGACCTCTCGAATCCCAAGTCGGACTATAGCTCCAGGAGGTCGGCAAGCTTCTGCCGATGGAGCTTTGGCTCGCCAAGGTACCAGTAAAGGGTGCGCGACATCGTGGTGTAGTGGTGGATGGGATGGTCCTTGACTGAACCCAAGCCTGCCAGCACCTCGTGCGAGTGGTGGGTCGCTGTGGTGAACGCTTCACTGGCCATGGCCTTGGCCAGCGATGCGCCAATGCGCCAGTCGGGCTTGTTGTTGTCTATCTTCCACAGCGCCTCATTCGTGGTCCAGCGCGCGGCGTCCATGGCGTTGACGATCTCGATGATGTGGTCCTGCACCCGCTGGAAGGTGCCGATGGGGGCGCCAAACGCCACGCGGGTTCCGGCGTAATCCCGAGTGATCTCGAAGGCCATTTCCGAGCCTCCCACCATATAGGCGGCGAGAACCGGCGCGGAGCGGGCCAGCACCAGGTCGAGCACCGGCGCGGCGCCACCCACGACGCCAACCACCGCTGACGCCGGGACCTTGACGGAATCGAGGGTGATCTCGTTCAGGCGGCCGCCGATGAAGCCCGTGACGTTGCGGACGGATAATCCCGGCGATCCGGCATCCACCAGGAACAGGCTGACGCCACCCGGTGTTCGCGCTGCTACGATCAGCTTATGAGCGACCTGGGCGTCGGGCACAAACACTTTTGTGCCCTGGAGAACGTAGGAGTCGCCCTGTTTGGTCGCCGTAAGGGCTACCTGATCGGCCTCCCAGCCGAAGTCCTGCTCCGTCAGGGCGAGGGCGAGAATGAGGTCGCCGGAAGCGATACGCGGCAGCAGCTCCGCTTTTTGAGCAGGCGATCCCGCCTCGACAAGAATCTGGGCGCAGAGTACGCCAGAGGAGAAGTGAGGCGTGGGCGCACAGGCCCGGCCCAACTCGTAGTACAGCACGCCGAGATCCTCGTAGGAGCCCCCACCTCCGCCGAATTCCTCGGGGATGCTAAGCCCGACCAGCCCAATCTTGGCTAGGCTCTCCCAGATGTCCGCTGGAAACCCGGTGTCACTCGCCTCGATCTCCTTCAGCCTCGTGGCAGTGCATTCCCGCTCCATCAGGCGCCGAATGGTGTCCTTGAGCATCTGCTGCGATTCGGTGAGGGATAGATCCATCCGTTGTTTCTCCTTTCTAAAGTACAGTGACGGCCTACACGATAGCCGATGCCTTCTGCCTGGTCTTGGCAATGCCGATCCGGCGGGCCATGACGATCTTCTGCGCCTCCGGCGTGCCACCCGGATGGCTCATGATGCTCATGCGTTGCTGATTTTCTATCTCGCCCCGCAAGGCTTGCAGCTTGGGATCTGTTGTCAAGGCGTAGGGACCAAGTATGTCCAAGACTCGGTGTGCGACGCGGGGTTCGCTCTGCTTACGAAACAGCGCGGTTTGACAGCCCTCCCAGGACCAGGGAATCTTGGAGGTACGCATCCAGTAATTGCGCCAGTTAAACAGCCGCTCAACCTGTGCGCCCATCCAGATTTCGACGAGGGCATCGCGAACGGCTGGGTCCTTGCTCAAAGGCTGACCATTCCGGGTGGCCCGGCGGCAGTAGGCTAAGAGCAAGTCGACGAAATGCCCCTCTACCATTCTGCTCGCGCCGCCGTGTTCGAGCTCGAGCGTCGAGTTCGCTACCTTCCAACCATCGAACTCGCCGCCGATGAGCTGGTCCCGAGAGACCCGTACGTTATCGTAATAGATGTTGTTCTTATTCTGTCCGGCGATCAATTCCATCGGGCTGATGGTTACGCCGGGCGAATTGGCCGGAACGATAAATGCGCCGATATTCGAGTGCCGCGGCCTGTTCTGGTCAGTTACGGCCAGGGTATAAAGCCAATCTGCCCTATAGTCAGACCCGATGAAGGTCTTCTGACCATTCAAGACGTAGTGGTCTCCTTCCTTGTCGGCCCGCAGCTTCAGGGATGCGAGGTCGGTTCCCGCCTCCGGTTCGGTAAAGACCTGCCAGGTGAGAATCTCACCGCTGAGAATGGGGGGAAGGAAGCGCCGCTTTTGGTCGTCCGTGCCCCAGACCATGATCGCCGGGGCGATGAGTATAACCCCCAAGTCGTAGGGCAGAAACGCATGGCGCCCGTCCAACTCTTCGCCGATAATGACCGCCTGCTCCACCGGCAGGTCGCCACCACCATACTCCTTCGGCCAAAGCGGACATAGCCAGCCTTTGGCGCCAAGCCTGCGGCGCAACGACATCGCGGCGTCGCTTAGGCCCGGTGGCTTCCGTCCCTCGTCGACGGGACGAACAGCCTCCGGCGGCATGTTAACGTCCAGCCAGGCGCTCACCTCGGCCCGGAACTTCTCCTGCTCCTCGGTATAATGCATTTCGAAGTCCATGTCAATAACCTCCGTCCAGTTATTCAGTCGCCCTACCAGCGCTCTCGCCGTATTTGAGCGGCGGAAACGCTCTGCTTCTCAAGCAAGGCCGTGATGGCCTCCGCCATTCCCGAAGGACCACAAACGTAGAATAGGGCGTGGCTGTCCTTGATGATCTCTGCCAGGAGCTGTTCGTCGATCCTGCCTACACGGCCTTCCCAGGATTCATCGATTGGCCGGGTGACGGTAAAGACGCAGCTTATGCGGGGATTGCGGGCCGAAATGGCCCGGAGCTCGTCGAGGAACACGAGTTCGTCGGGGGTCTTGGCGCTGTAGAGCAGAACCACCCGAGTGTCGAGCTTTGCCTCGTCCACGAAGCGGATCATGCTCGTGAAGGGAGTGATGCCGATGCCGCCGGCGATAAGCACTAACGAGCTTCCCATGTCGGGGCGATAGTAGAACTCGCCGGATGAACCCAACACGAGGACCGGGTCGCCGACCTGAGCCTTCTCGTGGAGATGGGCCGCCGGGCGCCTATCCGATCTGTACTTGACGGCCAACTCGATGCTAGCCTTTCGCAGCGGGGAGGAGGCGATGGAGAACCCTCCGACGAGGGACTCAAAGTCGGTCTCGACGACGAGGTCGACATACTGTCCCGGCAGAAAAGGCAGGTTCTGCCCTTCCAGATCGAGCACGAAGGATTTCACCGAGGGCGTCTCTTGTCGGATGGCGGCAATGTGAGCCTCGAGCTCCACGCTGTTGCCTGCTCCTTGGGCTTGGTCAACCGTATAATACAGCCTTGGCGATCTATTGGCAAGACCTATCTCAAACAGAACTGGAGGTAGGCTGGGTCGGCAAATCCCGCAGGAGGAAAAGACAGATCGGCAGGACCGTCTGACGCCACCTTGGTAGCTAAGGCGCCAGCCTTTTGCTCCGTCTAACTCGTTGGCAAAACAGCCTGCATTAGGAGTAACATTTCATGCATGTGCAGGTGGTGTGAACACCCGCTCCCCAGCTAGCTGTTAGGTTTTCGAATCTCTGGAGCATCATATTCCGTGTCGATGACCTCTTCGGCGTACAGGTCCCCGATGTCGTCGTCGGTTAAGCCCAGTATCTCCCTGTAGACGAACTCGTTGTCCTCACCGATGATCGGGCCAGCCTTCAGGAGGTGGTGGGGTGTCTTCGACAGCCGGTAGGCCGGAGTATTGTGGAGGGCGAGGCCAATCTCCTTGTGCTCCAGCCACTCGAAAGCGCGGCGGTGCCGTACTTGCGGGTCATGGTCGACGAGGTCCTGCGTGGTCTGCACCATCCCTGCCGGCACCCCGGCGCTTTGCAGCAGGCGCATGACGTCCTCGGCCACCCGGTTTGCCGTCCATCGGCCGACGAGCGCCTCCAGCTCATCCTCGTTCTCCTTGCGGCTGGCGAAGGTGGCGAACCTGGCGTCCCCGGTCCATTCCTCTGCCACAACGCGACAAAAGGCCTGCCACTGTTCGTCGTCCTTTACGGCGATGGCTACCCAGCGGTCCTCCCCCCGGGAGCGGAAAACCCCTTGCGGGCAGTTTTGAGGGTCGCGATTGGCCAGCGGCGTGGCGATCCTCCCGTTGACGACGTAGTCGAGCAGGGCGGGTCCGAGGAAATTCGCCCCAGCTTGCCACTGGGACTGGTCCAGGAGCATCCCCTTGCCGGTGCGGCGCTTGTAGGCCAGGGCGCCCAGCAAGGCGGTTAAGCCGAACCAGGGACAGATGAAGTCGGTATAGGCCGAAGGCACGAAGTCAGGGTACAGATCGGGGTAGCCGGCCACCGATTCGAAACCGGCGCAGGCCGCGCCGTGGTTGCCGTAGCCGCCGAAGTTGCGGTAGGGGCCAGTGAGGCCCGGCTGGTTGGTGCTGTAGTAGATGATATCGGGCTTGAACTGCCTCACCTTTTCGTAGTCTAACCCCCAACCAGCCATGACGTCCGAGGTCATGCTCTGGGTGAGCACATCGGCCCAGATTATCAGTTTCTTGGCGAGCTCCCGCCCCTTGGGCTTGTCGAGGCGCAAGCAGACGCTGTACTTTCCCGTGTTGAAGCACATACCGAAGGCGCCGCGGTTTATCCCCGGCACGTTGTCCTTGAACGGCGGACCGAGACGTAGAATACATGGGTACTTGTGGCTCTCGACGCGGACCACCAATGCCCCGTGCGCCGCCAGCTCCCGGCCCAGCTGCGGGCCCGCCCCCACCCAGGAGAAGTCTATGACCTTGAGGCCGGTTAGGATGCCTTTTCTCTGGTATGGCTCGTTCATCTTCCTCCTCCGCGGATTGGACTTACCCTGCGCTCGACCTGACCCCAGAGGTCGCTAAGGGCGCAGAGGAAACCATAGTGATCCAAACATGAACTACGACCACAGGTCCTCAGCTACGTCATCGAGACCCAGTTCCATGAGCTTATCTCTAGTCGGCTTGAAGGTGGCCGGGTCCCATCCTTTTTGGGCCACATAGGCAGCCAGCATGCCCTCAATATCCACACTCATTCCGGCAAGAGGGCCCGCAGTAGGGGGCGGGTTCCCCACGACCCGGCCTGGCACAACGCGGTCTTTCGGATTGATGCCCTCTCGGAGATTAAAAGCGTGCCGCAGGTTGTGAATGCGCTCGCCAATCTTTTGTAGCTCCTCGGGCGACCGGTCCCAGCCAGTGACTACGGAGAGATAGTTGGCCACGAACGCCTCATTGCCCGTAAGGTAGCCGAACACACACAGGCCAGAAGCATTCCAGACGTGCCTGTTGTCATCCAACTGCATATGGCGAGCTGGAGTAGCATCGACCTGATAAACCGGGTAGGTATTCGGGCGGGTTCTTGGATCGTGCATCGGTACTTCTTGGCCACCAATGTGGATAGCGTAGTCGCCAGCGTTCTTGCCGATCTTTTCGGCCGCTTTCTTGACCCCATCCGCCAGGACGTCGCCGAGCCCCTCGCGCTTAGCCAGTTTCTCCAGCATAGCGATCATGGCTCTGTGATTGCCCCATCTCAGTTCAATGCCATCTGTATCACGCTTGTCGATCAAACCATTCTCATAGCATTCCATGGCGAAGGCGATGGCAACGCCGGCGGAAATGGTGTCCAGCCCATAGCGGTTGCAAATGTCGTTGGCGATGATGATCGCGTCAAGGTTGTCATTCATGCAGATGCTGCCAAAAGCGGCCATGGTCTCATACTCCGGCTTGTGAGCCCCCGCTTCGAGTTGGTAGTCTCCATCGACGGCCTTCATGATACCGCCACAGGCTATCGGGCATCTCCAGCAGGCATATTTCTTTGCCTCTCGACTGCGCAGATTGTCTCCCTGGAAGTTTTCTGCCGCCGAAGCCGAATCGATTGGGCCAATACCACCCCAGTTCTTGGTCGGCGAATCGCCGCTCATTATTAACCCGGAAGCGAATCCTCCCGTACCATAGCGCTTCAACGCATCATACATGGGTCCACCCAACGCCTTGAGAGCCTCTCGCCTCACCTGCGTGAGACCAACGCTATCAGCTACGGGCACGCTCATACTACCTTTAGCCACGATGGCCTTCAGCCTCTTCGACCCCATGACTGCGCCAAGGCCAGAACGTGCCGCCGCTCGTCCCTTGTTGTTCATCACACAGGAAATCAACTGCAGCTTCTCCCCGGAGGGGCCGATGCAGGCCACCTGAACCTTCTTGCCCAATTCCTCCATCAAGATGTCCTCGGTCTCGTTGCTGTCCTTGCCCCATAGATGGCTGGCATCTCTAAGAGACGCCCTACCCGATTCCAAAAGCAGGTAGACCGGCTTGGAGGATACTCCACTCAAGAGGACGGCGTCGAAGCCGGAAAACTTCATGGCTGGGCCGAACTCGCCACCGGAGTTGGAATCACCCCAGCCACCGGTAAGGGGCGACTTGGCAAAAACAGTGTAGCGGGAACCAAACAGAGCTGAAGTGCCGGTCAACGGGCCGGTCGCGAAGCCAAGGATGTTGTCCGGACCAAGCGGGTCCGCGCCCGGCTTCATCTCGCTGTACAGAATGCGGCCGCCGATGCCGTAGCCGCCGATGTAGTCCTGATACAGCTTCTCCTCTGGTTGCTCGATCTTCGTTTCGCCGGTGGAAAGATTCACACGCAGGATTCTTCCCATGTAGCCGCCAGACATTTTTCTCCTCCTAATTAGTTTAGAAAACCTCTGCGATCTCCGCGCCCTCTGCGTTAAGAATACCCTACTCTTCGTAAGTCCCCCGGTTGATTAGCAGGATCAGATTATCCCGTTTGCCTTGAGTGCGGTGAACTGTTCCCGGCCGAGGCCAAGCTCTCCGACGTAGATCTCGTCGTTGTGTTCCCCGATGAGGGGCGCTCGCCGCCGGACCAGCCAGGCGCCCTCGCTGGTATCGATCGGCGCTCCCGGATAGGGGAAGGCGTCGCCAAGCTCGGGATGATCCACCACCTGGTCCCAAAAGCCTCTCGCCCGGAAGTGGGCGGAGTTGAACAAGTCCTCGACCGTATTGCAGGGGGCGAACTGCAGTTCCTCGGCGGCGGCGCGGTCCATCAGCTCCTGCTTGGTCTTGGTCAGGACGAATGCCGCCAGGGCGTTGTCCAGCACGTCTCGCTCCGCCTGAGAGATGGTAGACTGATTTAACTGGCGGAAGTCGTAATCTTTGATCTCCTGCATGTAGCCTTCGGACAGACCCCAGGCCCTGATGGCCTCACATATGGCTATGTGTCCCGCGGTGCCGCCGCGAAAGCCCAAACTGACGATGTAGCCATCCTTGCAGGGATAGACCCCGCGCGTGGTCAGCGGGCCATAGGGGGCCGCCCGCGGCGTGACGTACTGGCGGCCCGTGCGCCTTTGTACAACTTTCAACACATCCCAGTACTCGGCATAGACCATCAGCGTCAGGATGACCGCCTGCTGAATGGAGACGTCGACATGTTGCCCTTGGCCCGATAAGTCACGATGGGTGAGGGCCATCATGGTCCCCAAGGCGCCGTGCAGGCCACCGGCAAAGTCGGCCTGATGTAGATAGCGCTGGATTGGTTGTCTAGCCGGCTCACCGCTGATGTAGGTTTGGCCGCCCATGGACCAGGTCGTCAGATTGGAATGCTTGAAATGGGCGTAGGGGCCCGTCTGGCCGAAGGGGCTAACCGAGGTCATGACGACATCCGGCTTGATCTTGCAGAGGTCGTCGTAGCCCAGCCCCAGGCTGGCCATGTAGCCAGGCTCGAAGGATTCGATGATCGCATCGGCCGTTTTTACCAGACGCTTGAACAGCTCCCGGCCGCCAGGCTTGGCAATATCGAGAGTGATACCTCGCTTGCTGGTATTGCAGTAGAACCAGTACAGGCTCTTCTCGGGGTGAGCCTGATCCTTGTAGAAAGGGCTGATATCGCGGGCCGGATCTCCACCCGGTCGCTCGATCTTGATGACATCGGCGCCAAAGTTCCCCAGCACCTTCCCGGCCAGGAGGGCCTTTCGATCGGCCAGGTCGAGAATCCGGTAGGGGGACAACATACCTTCTTCTGGTTGCTGCATCTCCATATCTTTTCCTTCTCCGCTACCTAAGGGCGCCGTTCCCTAAGTCAGACTCCGATAATCACATGCGCTTCGAGACCGACTCGGTTTTAGAACCTGAGTCGGTCTATGCATCGTCGTTCACTCTCTCTGTCATGGAGCAAATGCCCAGTTTCAGGGACTGCTACTTGAGGCTCGCAAGGCCTGGGCCGAGAAGCGAGCCCCCGTGCTCAAGGGACGCCAGCCGTGGACCCGCCTACGGCCAGAGGTCCTCTGCCACATCGTCGAGCCCCAGCTCGAGCAACTTCTCCTTGGTGGGCTTGAAGGTGGCCGGGTCCCATCCCTTCTCGGCAAGATAGGCGGCGGTCATGGCCTCCATATCCACGCTCTTGCCCGCCAGCGGACCCACGGTCTGGGCGGGATGGCCGGTTAAGCGGCCGTGGACGGCCCGGTCCCGGGGGTTGAGGCCCTCCCGCAGGTTGAAGGCGTGGCGCAGGTTGTGGATGCGGAGGTTTATCTTGCTCAGCTCTTCCGGCGAATAGCTCCAGCCGGTGACGAGGTTCAGGTACTTGACAATATGCTGGGCGTTGCCGATGAAGTCTCCCATCAGGCAGAGTCCCGCGGCGTTGGTGATATGCATCTCGCCGAAAGCCTGAGTATGGCGGGCGGGCGTCGCGTCGTAGGCGTAGGTAGGATAGAAGTAATTCGCCAGTCGGGCGTCGTGCATGGCCACTTCTTGGCCGCCGATGTGCGTGGCGAATTCGGCGGCGTTCTTGCCGATCTTCTCCACCGCCACCTTGACGCCGTCGGCGAGGACGTTGCCGAACCCCTCGCGTTTGGCCAGCTTTTCCAGCATGGCGATGATGGACCGGTGGTTGCCCCAGGTCAACTCGATGCCGCCCGTATCCCGCTTGTCGATGAGGCCGTTCTCGTAGCACTCGATGGCGAAAGCGATGGTGGCCCCGGCGGAGATAGTGTCGAGGCCGTTGCGGTTGCAGATATCGTTGGCGACGAGGACGGATTCGAGGTTGCCGTTGCCGCAGATGGAGCCAAAGGCGGCCAGGGTCTCGTACTCCGGTTTATGGGATCCTGCCTCCAAGTGGTAGTCTTTCTCCACAGCCTTCATGAGGCCACCGCAGGCGACGGGGCAGCGCCAGCAGCCGTACTTCTTCGCCTCATAGCCGATGACCCGGTCGCCGCTAAGGTTCTCGGCGGTCGGGAAATCGACCACCCCCACGCCACCCCAGTTTCGCACTGGGGAGTCGCCGCTATGGGCCGACTCAGCCGTGCCGCCGCAGGTGCCATAGTTCCGGAACATGTCAAGGTACGGCCCCCCTAATCCCTTCTGCGCTTGTCGTCTCGCCAGGTTCAGTCCGGCGCTGTCGGCCAATGGCACGGCCAAACTGCCCTTGGCTACGACCGCCTTCAGTTTCTTCGACCCCATCACCGCGCCAAGGCCCGAGCGTCCGGCGGCGCGGCCCTTGTCGTTCATCACACAGGCGATGAGCGACAGCTTCTCGCCGGAAGGGCCAATGCAAGCGGTCTGAGCCTTCTTCCCAGCCTCCTCCCGCAGGATATCCTCCGTTTCGTGACTGTCACGGCCCCAGAGGTGGCTGGCATCTTTGAGCTGCGCCTTGCCGGAGTCGAGAAGGAGATACACCGGCCTGGGGGAAACGCCGCCGATGAGGACGGCGTCGAAACCGGCGAACTTGAGGGCGGGGCCGAAATTGCCGCCGCAGTTGGCATCGCCCCAGCCGCCCGTGAGCGGCGACTTGGCAAAAACGGTGAAGCGATTGCCGAATGGAGCCGCCGTGCCGGTGAGCGGGCCCGTAGCAAAGCCGAGGATATTGCCCGGTCCCAGTGGGTCGGCGCCAGGACCCATCTCGCTGTAGAGCAGGCGGGCGCCAATGCCATAGCCGCCGATGTAGTCCCGGTAAAGCCTCTCGTCTGGCTCCTCTATCCGGAGCTCACCCGTCCCGAGATTGGCGCGCAGGATCTTTCCCATGTAGCCGTTTGGCACTTTCTTCCTCCTCAATTGCAGATTGCCGCTCCTCGCTCTATCAGGACGCCCTCTTCCATTGTGGGAGAGTTGTTCCCTCGTCCATATCATCGAAGGTGACCTCCACCGGCATCCCCACATAGAGATCTTCGAACGGAGTATCGACCAAGTTACCTACTATGCGAACGTTCCCGGCTTCCGGCAACTCAACTAGAACCACGTTGAAGGGTACCCTATCTTTTAAGGCTGGATGAACCGGATGGACGACGTTGGTATAGCTGAAGATCACGCCGTTCCCCTTTATCTTCACCCATTCGTAGTTGAAGGACTGGCAGTTATAGCAACACGGCTGTGGGGAATGGCGAAAGGTGCCGCACTCGGTACAACGCTGGACGACGAGTTCATGCCGTCGAGCGGCCTCCCAGAACGGGGCGTCGGCGTCGGTGGGTTGGGGCAATGGTAATCCCGCAGGCAAATATGGCATTTCTCCGCTTACCTCCTAACTATCATATCACTGACCGGCGCTACGCCCGGGCCGCTTGCCACCAGACAGATCTCGGCATCCTTGACTTGACAGGTCGACGTACCTCGCATTTGCCGCACCGCCTCGGTGACCAGTTCGAACCCGTGAATGTAAGCCTCGGATAGGTTGCCGCCACTGGTGTTGATGGGCAACTCGCCGTCTGGCCACTCGATGCGGCCGCCCTCCACGAACGGCCCACCTTCGCCTCTCTTGCAGAATCCATGGTTCTCAATGGACATGATGACCATTCCCGTGAAGTTCTCGTAGATCTGGGCCACGTCGATGTCTTTTGGCGTCACGCCTGCCCTCTCGTAGAGGTCCTTGGCTACTTCTTCAAAGTTGGCGGTGTCATAGTTCGGCTTGCTCATGTTGCCCGACCCCTGCCGAGGGCCATTTCCCTGGGAGGCCGCCATGATATAGACCGGTCGGTGCTTCAGAGATTTCGCACGCTCCGCCGACGTGAGAACGATGGCGGCGGCCCCGTCGCTTTCGAGGCAGCAGTCGAGTAAACGGAATGGGTCGGCGATCATGCGGGAGTTCTGATGGTCCTCGATGGTGATCGGCCGTCCATACATCACCGCACGAGGATTCCTCTGGGCGTGCTTTCGGCAAGCCACCGCCACAGCGCCAAGCTGTCGGCTGGTAGTCCCGTACAGGTGCATATGCCGACGAGTCTGCATGGCAAACCTTTGGCCGGCAGTCATCAAACCGTATGGCACACTGTGGGCCCATTCACCCTGTGGGCGCGGCCCCCCGGCAACTGGCCCACCCAAACGTCCAAACTGACCCTGACAAAGGGCGCGGAAAACCACCACATAATTGGCCGTGCCAGAGTAAACAGCCATGGCCGCGTTGTGCACAGCTCCACATCCAGCGCCACCGCCACCCCCCCAGAACATGTTGGAAAAGCGAATCTGGGGTACGCCCAAGGCCGTGGCAATGGCGACTGGCTCGTTACGATCCATGGAATAGGAAGCAAAGCCATCGATGTCCTTAACCGATAGCCCGGCATCCTCGATAGCCTTCAGAATGGCCTCTAACCCCAACTGGAACTCACTGCGCTTGATTTGACCCCACTTGGTGAACTCCGTTTCCCCGATGCCTACGATCGCGACCTTGTCCTTCATTGGCCAATCGCTCAACGACAACACCTCCCTTTGGGTATATCACTACGACGTAGGGGCGAACAGCCGTTCGCCCCTACAGGTCAGCAGCGCGAACAAGCTCGGTTGCTCAGTGCCAGTGCAAACTGCCATAATCCGTGCATGCCCTTGATTGCACTGCTTAAGGATGCGATGTGACTCTCACCTCTTGTCCTCGCTGCCCACGGATTTGCGACCTTCCGTGAAAGCGCGGGCGCCCTCCGTGCCGTCGATAACCACGCCCGGCTTGGGCGGATACCAGTAGAAAAGATCCCGGCTATAGTTGGTCAGATCAGAGGGGCTCATGCGGTACCTCTGGTATAGACCCTGCTTGTGAGCTCTCACCGACGGCTGCCCCAGTTTGCACATGTACTCGGCCCACTCGAGAGCCTCCTCGAGCTGCTTTCCCTTGGGAACCACCTTGTTCACGAAGCCGATCTCGTAGGCGCGCTGGGCGGTTATGCTCCGGCCCCACAGCAGCATCTCGGCGGCGACGCCAATAGAGATTACGTATTCGTGCTGGGCGCCAAACATGGCTGGCAAGTTCCAGTTGACTTCCGGCATGCCGAACGTGGCGTGCTCGGCAGCAATGCGAATGTCACAATGTTGGGCGAGCCACCAGCCGCCAGCCAGACAATAGCCATTGATGGCGGCGATGGTGGGCTTCCAGGTCATCATGTCCGGATGAGCCCTTCGACGGGCAGCGGCCTTATGGCTTCCCCGTTTGCCACCACGGACATCGCCCTCGACGTCCTCTTTCATGTCGTGCCCGGCGCTGAAAGCGATATCGCCAGCGCCGGTGAAGATGGCGACCCAGAGGTCATCATCTTCATTGAAATACTCCCATTCTTCGGGGATGCGCTCCAGCAGCTCCTCGCTTATGGCGTTCCGCCGCTCCTCCCGATTAATGGTCATGATGTAGATGTGGCCCCTCTTTTCAGTCAGTAGGATGTCCCGTCCTTTGAGCATGTTCTTCCCTCCTTATAAAAGTTCTGGAACGGTTTCCAGAGTTACTCCATTGAGGCTTAGGCGCGAGCACCGCCGTCCACCATGATTAGGTCGCCATTCACGAAGTCGGAAAGGGGCGAAGCCAGATAGAAAATGCCCGAGGCCGCCTCACGAGGCGTGGCCATGCGACGAGCGTTTGGATTCGTCTCCTTCCTTGCATCGATGAGCGCCTGAGGAACGCCAATCGCGTGTCCCTTCACCGTGAATCCTGCTTCCTTGGGGCCTGTCAAGCGGGTATCTACACCGCCGAAGGCGACACAATTGCAGTGGATGTTGAACGGAGCCCACTCCTTCGCCACCGCTTTCGTCAGGCCGATCAGCCCGGCCTTGGCAGAAGAATAATTGGCCTGCCCCGGAGCGCCAAATGCAACGATTGACGAAACATTGACGATCTTGCGGCGCACCACGATGCCTTCCTCGAGCTCTTTTTTTGCCTGATCCCGCATCAGGGGACAGGAGGCTCGAATCAGCCGGAAGGGCGCGATGAGGTGGATGTCGAGCATGGCCTGAAACTGTTCATCGGTCATCCGGTGGATGACGGCATCCGCCGAGTAGCCAGCATTGTTGACGAGGATGTCGAGACGGCCGAACTTGTTGGCGGCAGCCGTCATTATCTCCTGCGGCATTTTCGGATCGCAGATGTCACCGGCGACAACCAGCGCTCGGCGGCCGTTCTTCCCAACGATCGCGGCCGTCTCCTCGGCGGGCCCGACATCCAAATCACAGATGACTACGTCGGCGCCCTGCTCGGCGAACATCTCGGCGGCAGCGCGACCGATACCCCGACCCGCTCCAGTGATGATGGCGACCTTGCCCTCTAGCATGCCCATGTTCTACCTCCAAGTTTGTGTTAGTTATTTGCTTCGACTGGACCTACGGCTTATGCGCCGTAAGAGCCGACGATGGCGATACCACACACGTTCTCCGATGGCCCGCCGCCCAGATTGTGAGTGAGGCCAAGGTGGGGATTGGGTAATTGGCGCTCGCCGGCTCGTCCCTGCAGTTGCAGGTACATCTCGTAGAGCATGCGCAGTCCCGATGCACCCACGGGATGTCCGAAGCACTTGAGGCCACCGTCTATCTGGCAGGGTACCTTGCCGTCCCGATCATAGAATCCCTCCAGGATGTCCTTTACGGCACCACCTCGTTCTGACATATAGAGATCTTCCATGGTCACCAGCTCGGTGATGGAGAAGCAATCGTGAACCTCTATCATGCTCACTTCTTGGCGAGGGTTGGTGATGCCAGCCTCTTCATATGCCCTCTTGCTAGCCTTGGCAGTGGTGACAAAGTGGTCGCCGTCCCAATCGTTGTGACCCGCCTCTCTGCCGTTGCTGACGGAGATCTGCAGGGACTTGACGCTAATTAGGTCCTTCTTGCCCAGAGCCTTGGCGATCTCCGGAGTGGTGACGATGGCGCAAGCTGACCCATCGCTTACACCGCAGCAGTCATAAAGGCCCAGTGGGTAGGAGATGATGGGTGCGGCAAGGACCTGCTCGATGGATACAGCCCTCCGCAGGTGAGCCTTCGGGTTAATGGAGCCGTTGGCGTGGCTCTTGACAGAAACCTGCGCCATGGCCCGCTTGAGGTCCTCCATGGGAATCCTGTACTTGGCGGCGTAGGCGCTGGCCAACTGGGCAAAGATACCCGGCGCCGTCTGGCCAGGCGCCCACTGTGACTTTTGGGTTGGACCCCCGCTCCGACCTGGGAGCCCGCCATAGCCGGTGTCTTTCAACTTCTCGCAGCCGAGGGCTAGAGTGATATCGTAGACGCCGGCCGCCACGGCGTAGCAGGCGCCCCGAAAGGCCTCCGTGCCGGTCGCGCATAAGTTCTCCACGCGAGTAACGGGAATCTCAGACAAGCGCAGGGCCAAGGACAATGGGAGGGCGCTCTTCCCCACGCTCACCTCATCCGCGTACGAGCCAAACCAGGCCGCCTGTATCTGATTCTTTTCGATGCCGGCGTCCGCCAAGGCCTCTCGAAAGGCCTCGAGCATAAGCTGGTTGGCGCCAACATCCCAACGTTCGCCAAACTTGGTGCACCCCATGCCAAGAATCACGACCTTGTCGCGAATACCTGTGGCCATGTTTCATTTTCTCCTTATTATGACTGATCGGACGGACCTGACCGATAGGACGGACCCTACCTCCCGGGCATGGCCTTCCAGAAGTAACCAGTAAAACCGCGGCCTCTATCGTCCAGATGTTTGCGGAAGGTCATCCTCATGGGCATCCCTACCTTGACGTCCTCAAGGCGGCAGTCTACGAAATCGGCCATGAACCGGCCGCCAGCCTCAAACTGGACCATCCCATAGACGTTGGGCGGGTCTATCGAGGCCGCCAGCATGTCGCCGGTGAAGGTCTTGACCACTCCCGGCTCGTCGGCAAACTCATAATCCACCTGAGTATCTATCGCACCGCACTCGGGATTGACACAGACCTCCGCCTTAGGAAATTGCGGGGTCCCGCACTTCTCGCATTTGCCCCCCACCAAGCCCAGGATCATCTTCCGGTCCCGCCAGAGAATCGATAGAGCCGTGGGCATGGCCACCTCGGCGCGCGCTCCCAGTTCAACGGGAAGGAGATTTCGGAAGGCGACGTACTTCATATAGCTGTCGGTGGCTTCTCTGTTCGCCAGTGAGCCCCGGATGCCGGTGCGAGAAGGAAGGTCGTCGACCTTGTCGGTGACCTGGAAGTAGAGGGCGTCGCAGCCCTGGCCGTAACCCGCCACGAGGATTCGCTCTCCCGGTTTCGCCGCCTCGAGGGTCGCCACGAGCATCACGAGCGGATGAGCAGTACCCGTCTCGCCGCAGACTTCGTGCAGGTTGTCCACGACTTTGTCTCCTTCCGAAGGAAGGACCCCTACCGCCTTGGCAATGGCAGGATATTCCCGCTTGAATAAGCAGGGAAACACCAGCTTATCGACCTCGGCCATGGAGATGCCCAGCTTGGCCAGAAGACCGTTTATGGCTTGCGGCACGATCTTCACGTAGCCCTCGTCCCGCGTCCAGCGCTCTTCCCAGGTGTGGTCGAATCGCTCGTTCTGCCCCCGATAATGGTCGACGAAGTCGTAGGACACCGAGAAGGAGCCTTTAAACTCGGCGACGACATCCTCATCGCCCAGAAGCACGGAGGCAGCCCCGTCGCCAAACAGCATCTCGTAGTTCGAGCCACACTGGGCATCGCGCTTGTCCGCGGCGGCGACGAGCACCTTCTTCACACCGCCCTGTACGGTTCTCAGGCCAGCGATGAGAGCGGAGATCCCTGCCCGCTGCGACGAGCTGATGTCGGCGGTGTGAATATCGTCGCGAAGGTTGAGCGCGGTGGCGACAATTCCGGCATTGAGCCTATCGGCAAACGGTAGGGTGGTCGAGGCGAGGTAGAGGCTATCGACCTCTCGCTTGTCCTGGCCAACCAGACAATCTCTAGCGGCAGCGACGGCCATAGTCACGCTGTCCTCGTCCCAATTGCACATGGACTTTTCGCCCTGCGAGACCGCGCCGGTGCCCGGGTTCAGCCAACCCATATGCTGGAAAACACTCTTGCGGCTGAGCCGTAGCCGCGGGATATGGCCACCAAACGAAGTAATACCGATCACCTTGTCCTCCACAAGAGTCAGTCTCTCCTATTACAAGCCAAGGTGAAACCCGCAGACTGCCGGGATCGGGACCACGTAGATTCCACCCTGGCTTTAGTTTAGTTGCGCTAGCTTCTCGACGGCAGGGTAACAGTTCCCTCGCAAACGGTGGTTTGGCCCTCTCGCTGGTTCTCCGCCCAGACGTCCAAATCCAACTTGTGTTTGCCCTTCTCGTCGATGTACTTGCGCTTGATTACGCCTTTAAGCGCCATCTCGTCGCCCGGACGATTCATCCGCCGCATCTGCATGGAAAACCTGTCCAGCCAACCCTCATCTCCGACGAAGTCCGTCATCAGGCGACTGAAACATGCCCTCATGAATCCGGTGTTGACGAAGATATCTGGATGGCCACCCGACCGCGCAAAGGCGCGGTCGTGATGTACCGGGTAGAAGTCCTGAGAGCCGCTCACCTGCAGCGCTATCTGAGTCTCCGTAATCGGTAGTACAAAGCCCGGAATCTCCTCTCCCTCCTTGACGTCTTCCCAATAAACCTGCTCCCTTACTGCCAATGTTCACTCCTTTCTCGCCCGTCGAGCGAAAGAACATGTTCTTGTGCTATCCGCCGGCCTCCGCGATCTGCTCGGGTGTGCGGTGCCGCAGACTGGTGTTTCGCTCGATGCAAACCACTTCGCCATCCTGATTACTGATGATGCGTTCTTGGACAACCCAAAAGGCCTTGGGATCCAGCCGAATCGCCTTTATGTAGACGTCGGCGAGGCGATGCTTCTCGGAGAGCCAGTCTCCAACTTTCACCGGCTTGAACCATTCCGTTTCCACGGTCAGATTGATAGCCCGGTCCCCCGCCGTAGGCACGGATATCATAGATTCCATCATGGAATGCGGCCATGCCCCTCGACCAGAAAAGTAGTTTACCATCGCCGGCGGAGATATGACGGCGCCGTACTTCGTCTTCTTGGCGTATTCCGGGTCGAGAAACAGTGGATTCCTGTCACTCACCATGTGGCAGGTTCGCCGAATAGGGTCGTATTCTACCGGATAAGGAGCCCTTCTCAACGGTGTTTCCGTCCCAACTAGCTTGCGCGCTTCTTCCAGAATCTCTTCCGGAGTTCTTGCCATCTCCTACCTCCTCTATTGTAGCCTCTTCCACTGAGGGAGAGTTGTTTCCGCGTCAATATCCTCGAAGGTGACCTCCACCGGCATGCCCATATACAGTTCTTCAAAGGGAGTATCGACAACATTGCCTACCATGCGAATGTTGCCGGCCGCCGGTAGCTCGACCACAACCACGTTGAAGGGTACCCTATCTTTTAAGGCTGGATGGATCGGATGGACGACGTTGATATAGCTGAAGATCACGCCCTTCCCCTCTATCTTCACCCATTCGTGCTCGAAAGACTGGCAGTTATGGCAGACTGGCATTGGGGAATGGCGAAAGGTGCCGCATTCGGTACCCGCTGGACGACGAGTTCATGTCGCCGAGCAGCTTCCCAGAACGGGGCGTCGTCGACGCTGGCTTCGGGCAGGGGCAATCCCGCAGGCAAGTATGGCATCTCTCCGTTACCTCCTAACTATCATATCGCTGACTGGCGCTACGCCAGGGCCGCTTGCTACCAGACAGATCTCGGCATCCTTTACCTGGCAGGTCGACGTCCCGCGCATCTGTCGCACGGCTTCCGTTATCAGCTCAAAGCCGTGAATGTAGGCTTACGAAAGGTTGCCTCCGCTGGTGTTGATGGGCAACTCGCCGTTCGGCCATTCGATTCGACCACCTTCAACCCAAGGGCCACCCTCTCCTTTCTTGCAAAAGCGGTGGTTCTCGATGGACATTATGACCATGCCCGTGAAGTTCTCGTAGATCTGGGCCACGTCGATATCTCCCGGCGTTACCCCAGCCCTTTCGTAAAGGTCATTGGCTACCTCTTCAAAGTTGCCCGTGTCAAAGTTCGGCTTGTTCATGGCGCCCACTGCCTGCCGAGGGCCACTTCCCTGAGATAGCCCCATGATATAGACCGGTCGCTGTTTCAGAGTTCGCGCCCGCTCCGCCGAGGTGAGAACGATGGCGGCCGCCCCGTCGCTCTCGAGGCAGCAGTCATAGAGACGGAAAGGGTCGGCGATCACGCGAGAGTTCTGATGGTCCTCTAGAGTCAGCGGCCGGCCGTACATTGCCGCTCGCGGATTTCTTTGAGCATGCTTGCGACTGGCTACCGCCACCGCACCTAGCTGCCGACTGGTGGTCCCGTAGAGGTCCATGTGGCGACGAGTCTGTAAAGCAAACATCTGAGCAGCAGTCATTAGTCCGTAGGGAATTTGGTAGGCCATGTTACCCCGTAGGCGCGACCCCCCGGCAACCGGCCCTCCATATCGTCCAAACTGACCCTGACAAAGGGCGCGGAAAGCCACTACACAATTGGCCGCACCGGAGAACACGGCCATCGCCGCGTTCATGACCGCTCCACTCCCGCCGCCGCCCCCACCTCCCCAGAACATGTTGGAAAAGCGAAGCTGCGGTATGCCAATCGCCGAAGCAATGGCGATCGGCTGATTGCGATCGTCGGAATAGGAGGCGATGCCATCGATGTCCTTGACCGTCAGGCCGGCATCGGCGATGGCCTTGAGAACGACCTCACAGGCCAACTGGAACTCGCTCCGCTTGATTTGACCCCACTTGGTGTACTCGGTCTCCCCGATGCCGACAATAGCGACCTTATCCTTCATCGGCCACTCGCTCAGCTGCAACACCCCCCTATTTCAAATTCTGAAGCGACCTTATCCCTCATCGGCCACTCGCTCAACTGCAACACCTCCCTAATTCAAATTCTGAGTTTTCCAAACTGGTTGCGACACGTTCGAGATGCTCGTCTGGCGTGCCGAGCAGCATCTCGCCGGGCTTGGCGCTTCGGAAGTAGAACTGCAGATCGTACTCTTTCATGTAGCCCAAGCCGCCGTGAATCTGGGCAGCGCTCGATACCACTTTGACGTAGGCGCTGCCGGTAAACACCTTGGCCATGCTGACCTCCCGCGCTGCCGGCTGACCCTTCGCCAGTCGGCTGAGCGCCTGATAAGTAATCAACCTGGCGCCTTTGGCGAGGATAGCCATGTCAGCGCAATAGTGCTGAACTGCTTGAAAGCTGCCAATCGGCCTGCCAAATTGAACCCTCATTGTTGCGTAGTCGGTGGTCATCGACAATACCTGATCGATGCCACCCACCATTTCCGCGCACTTGAGGGCCGCTAAACGGTCCCAGACCCAGGTTAGCAAGGGTTGCCCCTGGACGGTGTTCGGCAGCGTGGCGTCAGCGCTCACCGGGACGCCGGGAAAATCGAGGTCGGCCAGGTGGTCGCCGCCAGTTACCTGCAACGACCGCTTCGTCAACTCGCTAGCGCTCCCGTCTACGGAGATTGGTATCAACTGCCCGTTCGGTAGACGTGCAGGGCAGATGATCGAGCTTGCGCTGTCTCCATAGGGAACAAAAGAAGCTCGACCATACAGACGATAGCCCTTGCCATTGGCTTTGGCCTCGAGTTGGGGCGAGGCCAAAGCCGACCGGCCATCACTGCCGAGAAACGCCCAGGTGGCGATGCTGTGGCCACCGACCATCGACCGGACCCGATCCAACAGGTCCTCTCGCCCGGTTTCGGCCAAAGCCAGAGCGGCTAGGGTGGTGTAAAGAAAAGGGGTGGGCACCGCGGCCCGGCCCAACTCTTCGGCCAGAATGGCGATGTCTAGCAGGTCACCTCCACTACCGCCAAGGCTTTCGGGAAGAGGTAGCGCCAGCCAGCCTAAGTGGGCAATTTGCCGCCAAAGTCGCTCGGAGACCCCCGCCGGGTCCGATTCGATCTCGCGGACGACGGCTTTGGGCGCCTCGCCGGTCAAGAAATCGCGGGCCGCCTGCCGGAGTAATTGTTGGGCCTCGTTCAAGGCTAGATCGACCATCTAATGAACCTCCTTATTGCATAGTCGGAGCCCCTAAGCGGTCCTTCCCATGAAAGGGGTGCTCCTGCCGCCCCACCCCGGGGAAGTCTTTCGGGGGACACCCCCGAACCCCCGCCCTGACAGGGCGCTAACCCCGCGGCAGGCCTAGGCCACGCTGGGCTATTATGTTGCGCTGGACATCGTTGGTGCCGGCAGCGAACTTTAGCGCCGGGAAACCTCGGTACAGTCTGTCGAAAACCCCGTGGGCAATGGAATTCTCATCGTTGGGTCGGAGCAAACCGCTCGGGCCGAGAACCTCAATCCCCGCATTGGCCAGCCGCTCTTTCAACTCCGATATCCACACCTTGCTCATGGAAAACCCGGTCGACGGCACAACCCCCTGGTCGACCTGCCAGGCCACATCTAGCGCAAGAAGCCGACAGACTTCAAGGTCTACCGCCAGCTGCGCTAGGGTTCGGCGAACCTGAGGGTTGCGAATCAGCGGCTGATCATCAACTTGCGTCGTCTTGGCGTGTTCGACAAGACGGTCAAAAGCGTGGCGCAAGTCGGCGGCCGACATGGCTCTTTCGAAGTCGAGGGCCATCATGATTACCTTCCAGCCCTCGTTCTCTTTGCCAACAAGACTTGACACCGGCACGCGCACGTTATCGTAGTAGACCATATTGGTTCGGGAATCCGCCTGGGTCCACAAGGGCTGAACGGTGATACCGGGGGAATCTATGGGCACGATCAGAACAGATATTCCCCGATGCTTGGGCGCGTTAGGTTCGGTGCGACAGGCCAGCCAAACGTGGGTGGCGACGTGGGCAGCCGTCGTGAATATCTTCTGGCCGTTGATCACATAGTAATCCCCGTCCCGAACGGCCCGGGTTTGGAGAGACGCGAGGTCCGTTCCGGCGCCGGGCTCCGTGTAGCCGATGCCAAAGGTGATGTCGCTGTTCAGGATGCCGGGCAGGTACCGCTTTTACTTCTCGACACTTCCTACGCGCTCTATGGTCGGGCCGACCGAGCCAACACATGTCTCTTAAACACATCACCTATCCCACCAGACTAAGGCGAATCACGAATTAACTA
>JACPQF010000029.1 GCA_016190625.1 Chloroflexota bacterium
GCTATGGTCTGCTCGCGTTTTGGGCGGGCGGCACTCCGGGGTGGGGTATTCGTCGATCCCTATGCCGAGCGTCCCTATCTGTTCCATCTGGGACTCGCGGTCGTGGAAAGATCCGCCGACCCCGCCTGCCGCGCCCTGGCCCACGACGAGGTTCTCGAATACGTGTTGTTCGGCCTCAAGCAGGAGGAGGGAGAGCCGATGGTGGAATGTCCGGTGGAGCGCCTTCTCCTGCTCAAAGGAGGCAGCGGCATTCCCGCCCCGGCGCTGCGCTTTGCCGCCAGCGCTGGCGACTTGAGGGAGATGGCGAAGGCTCACGCTCTGGAGTGGATAGCCCGTCCCCTGGCGGAGGAACGGAGGCGCGTCCTGCTGGAAAGCCTGCCATCTCATCTGGATTTCGTCCTCCGGGGATACGATTATCAGGATGCCGAGCTGGCCGCCGTGCGAGCCAAGCTGACGGAGAAAGCCCGTGACGGCGACGCCAGGGCCAGGGGCGAGATCGCCAAGATCAGAGAGCGGCAGCGCGCCCTCATGGCCCGGCGGGAGGAGGCGCTAGCCGCCCTTCGCCGGGAGCCGGAGCTGATCGCTCCTGGGGAGGTCACGTTTCTCGCCCACGCTCTGGTGGTGCCATCCGACGACCCGGAGGATAGGAAGAGGCACGACCGGGAAGTAGAGGCCATCGCCGTAAGAATCGCCTGGGTCCACGAGGAGGCCAACGGTGCGGTTGTCAAGGATATCTCCACCCCAGAGTTAGCCCGGGCCGTCAGCTTGACAGACCATCCCGGTTTTGATTTACTATCGAGGCGACCAGACGGCGAGGAGATAGCCATCGAGGTAAAAGGCCGGGCCGGAATCGGCGAAGTCGAGCTCAGCGAGAACGAGTGGGTCAAGGCCTGCAACCTTGGCGAGCGCTACTGGCTCTACGTGGTGTATGATTGCGCCAGCTCCCACCCAAGACTTCTCAGAGTACAGGACCCATTTCGGAGCCTCGTCGCTCGTGCCAAAGGAAGCGTCATTATTGGCGAAGGAGATGTTTTTGCCTGCGCAGCCTCTGAATGACCGAAGTACGCTGTCTGAACCGTCCTTCCGAGAAGGACTGATGAAGGGATTTCGCAGATTATTTCCACGGAGTTTGGGGCGAAAAACCCGTTTTGAAGTCGAATCCGCGAATTAAGCTTGTGAAACTGGCATTTTATGGTCGATCGAACCACCGGTATCAGCGTAATCCGCGCAATCTGGTGAATCTGCGGTTCAGACAGCGTAACTCCTGTGAATAACCGAACTGCGTCAGCCAGAACCGCGCTTCACGGATCGACGGCGGTCAATACCGCGAAGAACACCATGAAGTTGACACGATATGCTAACTCTGGCATAATTGGGGGCAGGGATGAATACGCTGAACAAGGAGAGAACGCAGTGAAAAGCACCGACGATACGGACATCTTCGAAGGCAGCGGAAACGTATTTGCCGACCTGGAAGTTGAGAATCCCGACGAGGCTCTGGCCAAGGCCAAGCTAGCCAGCGTGATCGCCGCGATCATTACTAGACGGCGCCTCACACAAGTGCAGGCCGCCAGTATGCTTGGGGTAGACCAGCCAAAGGTATCGGCCCTCCTTCGTGGCCGGCTATCTGGCTTCTCCATCGACCGCCTGCTCCGATTCCTCGTCGCCCTGGATCGCGACGTCGAGATTCTTGTCAAGCCGAAACCGCGGACTCGCCCGCGCGGCAGGGTCGATGTAGTCGCTGTGTCGCGAGGGCGTAGCCAGCGCTCACCGACCGCCATATCATGATCTACTGCCTAACCCGTTTCTTAATTCCGTTGCTTGTGATAGGAGAACTATGGTCGATAGCCCTCGTCTAATCGAAGTGGCCTTCCCCCTGAAACAAGCCTCTCTGGACTCTGTCCACGAGAAGAACGTCCGGCACGGCCATATTTCGACCCTGCATATCTGGCCGGCCCGCCGTCCACTTGCCGCCTGCCGGGCAGCGCTCATTGCCACCCTGCTTCCCGATCCGGGCGATGCGGAGGAACGCAAGAAGATCTTGGAGAGGCTCGGGGGCAAGGTAGTTCAGGCAGTGAAGCGAAAGAAGATGCCCAACGGGAAGATCGAGGAGGTCGTCACCGAGGAGACCGTGGGCGGCATCCTCCACTGGGGGCGTGAATCCGGCCCTGACCTGGAATGGTTCCGGACCAAGATCCGCGAGGCCTACGGGGGACGGGCTCCCAAGGTGCTCGACCCGTTTGCGGGAGGCGGCGCCATCCCTCTCGAGGCTATGCGATTGGGCTGCGAGGCGACGGCGATCGACATCAATCCGGTGGCTTGGTTCATCCTGAAGTGTACGCTGGAGTATCCTCAGAAGCTGGCCGGGCAGAAGCGGCCTTTGCCCTCCTTCGTGCTCAAGGACTACGGTTTTATGAAGTCCTTCTTTGAGGCTCAAGGGCTAAAGGGTGCGGGGCTGAGAACGCAGTTGGAGAGACTCTTGCCGGGGGAAAACCAAATGCCGCCGCTTAGTGGCCTGGAGCCGGAAGGTATGTCATTGGAGGCAGACCTGGCCTGGCACGTGCGGGCCTGGGGCTTATGGGTTCTCCAGCAGGCTCGGACCGACCTTGAGCGCTTCTACCCGGTAATAGATGGAAAGCCCACTGTGGCCTATCTTTGGGCGCGCACAGTGAGTTGCAAGAATTGCCGCGCCACTGTGCCATTGCTCAAGACCCTTTGGCTGTGCAAGAAGGACAAGAAGCGCGTCGTGCTCACGATGGAGCCGAATGACGACTGCACGGGTGTGGTCTTTGGTATCCATGATGGTGTTCTCCCAGTGGGCGCCAACCCAGCCCAGCGTCGAGAACACGATAAACGTGTCGGCGCCGGCACTATGTCACGCTCTGGGGCAACTTGCCCGTGCTGTGGGAATATCGTGACGATGGAAGATATCCGACTCGAAGGCCACGCCCACCGACTTGGTTTGGCTACGACAGCGGTGGTGGTTGATGGGGCAACTGGGAAAGAATATAGGATTTCCACAGCAGAAGAAACACGGGCAGCCACTGAAGCCGCAACGGAAATCGCTGGCGTCTTTGCTGAGGTTCCGTTTGGACTATTGACTGAATCGCTTCCCACTAAGCAAGCCCTAGGCTTTAGGTTGCCTCTCTATGGCTTCGATAAGTGGCGCGACCTCTTCACGTCGCGCCAAATGTTGATGCTAGGTACCTTCGTTAAGTATTGTAGGGCCGCTCGTCTCAATATGATTGAGCAACAAACCTGTAATGAGTGGGCAGAGGCCGTAGGATCATACTTGGCAATTGCACTTGACAAACTCGTGGACCGCGAATCAATGCAATGCATTTGGATCAGTACAAACGCCGAAAAAGCATCAGGGTCTTTTGGCAGGTTCGCACTTCCGATCACTTGGGATTTTGCTGAGGTCATGCCGTGGTCGGCGTCGGCGGGAGGCTTTATCGGCAGCCTGGATCATATCTGCGAGTACGTTGAACATGCACTAAATGCCACTCAGGGCGTTCAATCGAGGGTGCTTAAGCAATCTGCTACCAAGCAATGGTCAAGCGACCTGTATGATGTCGTGGTGACAGATCCACCATACTATGACGCAATCTCGTATTCGGATCTAATGGACTTCTACTACATCTGGCTTCGACGTACTTTGAATGGGCTCGCACCAGAGACGGACACAGCGTTCCTGGAGCCGTTGGGACCAAAATGGGATATCGATAATGGCGATGGCGAACTGATCGACGATGCGAGTCGTCACGGTGGCGATGCAGTAAGGTCGAAGGTTGTTTATGAAGATGGTATGTTTCGCGCTTTCAATGCCTGCCACAACTCCCTGACTTCTGAAGGTCGTATGGTGGTCGTCTTCGCCCACAAGCAGCCAGATGCTTGGGAAACACTCGTATCAGCGATGATTCGAGCCGGGTTTTTGGTTGATGGCAGTTGGCCTATTCAGACTGAGCGAATCGGGCGGCTTCGGTCACAGTCGTCGGCCGCGCTGTCATCTTCCGTATGGCTTGTTTGTAGGAAACGAGTTGGAGCTGCCCGTCCGGGTTGGGACAATCGTGTTCTTGAAGAGATGCGCGAGAATATCTCCTCTCGGTTGCGAGATTTCTGGGACGCTGGCATCCGCGGCCCTGACTTTGTTTGGGCGGCGACCGGCCCGGCTCTGGAAGCCTATAGCAAGTATCCTGCCGTGAAGAAGGCCAACGAGCCAGGGCAACTTATGACGGTTTCCGAGTTCCTGCGCCATGTGCGCCGGATTGTCGTGGACTTTGTCGTGGGTCGGGTGTTGTCGCATAACGGCAACTCGGAGGGGGCGGGTGGGTTGGACGATGTGACCACCTACTACCTGCTTCATCGCCATGATTTCGGCATGGGCGATGCTCCCGCCGGCGCCTGCATTCTCTACGCCATCTCTTGCGGATTGTCGGATAGCGCTCTGGCCAATCAGTTTGACATTCTCGTGCGCACTGGCGGGCAAGAGGAGTCCGGAGAGGATTTGGAGGAAATGAACCCGGACGATGGTGGCGGCGAGATCGAGGAAGGCAGCGGAAGCAAAGTGAGGCTCAAACCATGGAATAAGCGCAAGCGCGTCGGTATTGACCTCGAATCGCCCGCCAGAGCGCAGGAACGCATCGTCGCCTCGATGTCCCCGATGCTTCCCGGCTTGGAGCAGCCGGCCGCCAAACCACGGGATCTGCCCCTGATCGATCAGGTTCATCACCTGATGCATTTGTGGAAGGCAGGCGATATAATCGCGGTCGATGACTATCTCGACGCCAGGGGCCTGCGGCGCAGTAGTCTCTTCCATCATCTGCTTCAGGCTTTGATCGAGCTGGCGCCGGCGGGAAGCGAGGAACGGTCGCTGCTCGAAAGCATCAGTAACCATGTTTCTGCCAAAGGCAGCGTATCGGCAGCCCCTCAAACGCGATTCGAGGGGGTCTGAACCTCGGACCCGGTAGGAAGGGAGTGTCCACCGATGATAAAGAAACTTCGCTTAGAGCGGTTCAAAAGCTTCAGAGACGCCGAGCTAATCTTGGGGCCATTGACTCTGCTGGTGGGAACCAACGCATCGGGAAAGAGCAATATAAGAGATGCCTTCCGTTTCCTCCACGGCCTCTCGCGCGGCTACAACCTCGCCGAGATTCTGGGCGAGAAGTGGGTCGAGGGTGGCGTCCTCCAGTGGCGAGGTATTCGCGGCGGAACGCTTGAAGCTGCTTACATGGGTGAGCGCACTTTTGCTCTCGAAGTTTCGTTCGATATTGTGGACCATGGCGCTGTGGCGCGTGGTCTTGGGTCCGCTGAGAGCCGCGACGCAGTTTACCGGATAGAGGTGGAAGTTGAGAGGAACGGCAAGGCGCCGCGAGTCGTGGCGGAGAAGCTACTGGTGCGTGGGGAAGCCATTTTTGACTCTCATCCTGAGCGAAGTCCTCTGGTACAGGATGATCCTAAGCGCCTCAAAGTTCGGGGCAAACCGGTTGGACGCGGCCGTCCTCCCCATTTGGAGTTTGCCAACTCTCAGCCGGTCCTGTCCCAACTCGTCGACCATCTCAGGGCCACGAAGTCTATGAAAGAAGCTGCTCGTCTTTCACTAAACGCGTTTGCTGCGATGCGATTCTTGGACCTAAGCCCGGAGGCCATGCACTTCCCATCGCTGCCGGGACAAACAGTGCTTGGCGATCGGGGTGAGAACCTTTCCTCCGTCTTGCAGGCAATTTGCGAAGATCCGACGCTGAAGCAAGCTTTGATTGGATGGGTACAGGAACTAACGCCGATGGATGCGCGTGATTTCGAATTTCCGGCCGATCAGACCGGGAAGATTCTTGTCACCCTTATCGAGGAGAACGGACAGAAGATATCGGCCAATTCCGCGTCTGATGGCACCCTTCGCTTTCTGGCAATGATCGCGGCGCTGCTGGGCCCGGCTTCGGCGCCGTTCTACTTCTTTGAGGAACTGGAAAACGGCATTCATCCAACGCGCTTGCACTTGCTCCTGCAGTTGATTGAGCAAAGGGTTTCGACCGGGGAAGTGCAGATGGTAGCGACGACTCACTCTCCCCAGTTGCTCGCCCTCGTAAGCCGCTCGACTCTGGAGCACGCGTCACTAACCTATCGGCTCACCGGGCAGTCTGACACTCGAATAAAGCGCATTTTGGACATTCCCGACGCGCGACATGTTGTGGGAGAACAAGATGTGGCGCGTCTTCACGCTTCGGGATGGCTAGAGGACGCTGTTGAGCTGAGCGTGGAAAGGTACGCAGCAAGATGAGGGTATTGGTCATTCCCGAAGACTTCCGTAAGGACCAGTTCGTGTTACAACCAGTAATTGCAGCCATGATGGACCATCTTAAAGTGGCTCATCCCAAGGTTCTTGTGTGCAGAGATCCCCTGCTGGGAGGCGTTGACCAAGCGCTGAAATGGGAGCGCATAGAGGAGATTATCAAGCGATATCAGGGCATGGTCGACATATTCCTTCTATGTGTGGACCGCGACGGGAAAGAAGGCAGGAGAATGTCGCTTGACCGGATAGAGGACCAGGCAGGGATAATGCTGGCCAGCGGGCGAGTATTCGTGGCCGAGAATGCGTGGCAAGAGTTAGAGGTATGGGTGCTGGCTGGCCACGATCTACCGCCGGATTGGCGCTGGAAGGATATTCGAAGCGAGGTCAACCCGAAAGAAACGTATTTCTATCCCTTTGTCGAGAGTAAAAATCTTGGGAACGAGCCCGGGGAAGGCCGCAGGACGCTGGCAACGGAGGCGGCGCGTAACTATCCAAGAGTTCGCAGCCTGTGTCCGGAGGACATAGGCAGGCTTGAAACAAGGCTACGCCAATGGCTGGCCGGAAAACGATGAGAGGTTTTTCGGGGAATAGTGTTAATGATCCACAAATAATGGTAATGGATGTGGTAATAGCGCGGAGGCTGACAAATGAATGACCTACTCTGGACGCCGTGGCACAAGGTGGTTCGAATTCGTGATGACTTGAGGTCGAGGGATCTTTCTCTCTCCATCTTCGCCGCGGACCTCTGCGATGTAGTGATGGGAAGGGCCAAGCCCATTTACCAGGACCCTTCGGAGTTCTTCGCCCTCACCTATCCGACCTACAACCTGCGCTCGCTGGCCAGAGATGTAGTTAATCGCCTGGCAGGCAGAAATGATAAGGCCGTACACCAGCTCCAGCTTACCTATGGTGGGGGGAAGACCCACACCTTGGTCACCCTTTTCCATCTCGTCAACGACCCAGTCAGCCTTCCAAACCTGCCGGCCGTGCAGGAGTTTGTCCATCACATCGGCAGCGTACCGAACAGGGCCCGGGTGGCTGCGCTGCCCTTCGACCGTCTGGATCCGGTGAAGGGGATGGAGGTGAGGTCGCCCGACGGTAGCATCCGGCGATTCACGTACCCCTGGAGCGTGTTGGCGTTTCAGCTTGGTGGCGAGGATGGACTGGCTATCATCGGCTCGACCGGCGCCGAAGAGAGGGAGGAGCCGCCCTTCACCAATGTGCTGGAGGATCTGCTCACCCTCCCCCGGCGCGACGGCTTATCCACTCTGATCCTCATCGACGAGGTCCTGATGTGGGCGCGAACGAAGGTCGGGGCCGATCCGGTATGGCGCCACCGCCTTCAGGATTTCTTCCAGTGCCTGACGCAGGCGGCGACGAATATCGACCGGTCGGCGATTGTCGCCTCGCTTTTGGCGACACTGCCGAGCAAGAGCGACGACTTGGGTAAGGAGATCACGAACGAGCTCTACGCCATCTTTCGGCGGGAGAGCGAAGAGGGGATTCAGCCCGTGGAGAAGGAGGACGTAGCAGAGGTTCTTCGCCGTCGCTTCTTCACGGCGGACTCAGTTCGAGATCGGGAGAGCTTTCGGCCCCATGTGGTTGCGGCCCTGAAGGGAATTGCCAGTCTGGATGAACAGACGGCCAGAGAGGGCAAATCGGCGGAAGACCATCTTCTTCAGAGCTACCCGTTCCACCCGGATCTCACAGACGTGTTCTACACCAAGTGGACCAACCTGGAGGGCTTCCAGCTTACGCGCGGCATCCTGCGGACCTTCGCCCTCGCCCTGCGGGATGCGGAAGCCTGGGATGATAGCCCGTTGGTGGGAGCCAATGTCTTCCTGTCGGAGCTCAGGGCATCCGGCGTTTCGGAGGCTGCGCGGGAGCTGACGGTCGTGGCAGAAACCGAGACCTACGAGGGCAAGAAACAAGCGTGGACGCAGATTCTCGACGGCGAACTGGCTAAGGGACGCAACATCCAGAAAAGCTTTCCGGGCCTGCGGCATAGGGAGGTCGAGCAGGCGGTTTTTGCGACCTTCATCCACTCTCAGCCCGTGGGCAGAAAGGCTCTCACCAGGGAGTTGATGGTGCTCCTCGGCCACACCCGGCCGGACAAGATCGAGCTCGGCCAGGCTCTCCAGCGGTGGAGCGAAGAGTCATGGTTTCTCGACGAGAGCGCGATAAGCGAGGTCGAGACCGGACCGGGCGGCCAGAAATCGCTGCCGAAGTCGTGGCGTCTGGGCTCAAAACCCAACCTCCGGCAGATGCACCACGACGCCTGTGCTCGCGTCAATGATCTGGTCGAGCCGAAATTGATAGCCGAAATCGGTAACCTGAAGGCGCTCGCCGCCGGGGTGTCGGCGGCTGGGGGCAAGGCTCATAGCCTCCCCAACCGGCCCTCCGAGGTAGAGGACGATGGCGAGTTCCATTTCGCCGTTCTCGGTCCCAAGGCCGCATCGGATGTAGGCAAGCCAAGCGCCGAAGCGAGACGCTTCGTCGACGAGACCACCGGGCCCGACAGACCCCGCGTGTATCGAAACGCCCTGGTTCTGGTGGTTCCTTCGCCGGATGGTCTGGAGGCGGCAAGGGCGGCGGTGCGGGATTACCTCGGCTGGGAAGAGGTTCGCTTCCAACTGAAGGTGCAGCCCGTCGATCCAGTTCGCCAGCAGATGCTCGCATCCCACGTCGAAGGCGCCAGGAAGGAGGTTCCCTCGGCCATTCAACGGGCATTTAGTATCGTCGTGACGGTCTCCGAGCAGAACGAGGTTCAGGCATTCAAGATCGCGGTAGGGGGAGGACCGCTTTTCAACGCCGTCAAGGCGGATGCCCGTTCTCGGATCCAGGACACGGCGATCAGCGCCGAGGCCATGCTGCCAGAGGGACCATATGACCTGTGGCGCGAAGGCGACGCGTCACGGCGGGTCAAAGACCTGGTAGGAGCCTTCGCCCAATTCCCTCGCTTGCCAAAGATGTTGAACCGGAAGGCCATCCTCGATACGTTGGTCGGCGGCTGCGCCGAAGGAACCTTCGTGCTTCGCCTCACCCGACCGGACCGCTCGTTCCGCACCTTCTGGCGCACCGCACCCGACGACGTGGCCTTAAAGGATGCCGGCCTGGAGGTTGTGCTGCCTGAGGCGGCGACCTTGAGCGATCTGTCCCCGGCTCTGTTGGCGCCTGGGGTTCTTCCATGTTTGTGGAAGACTGCCGAGGTTGCTCTGAAGGACATGTGGACCTACTTCGCCGGCGGCCATGTCGTGAACATCCAGCGGGAAGGCTATGAGGAGCCGGTAGCGGTTCCCAAGTCGGAGCAAGAGGTGATCGAGACTGCGGTCAGATCAGCGGTGAAGACGGGGAAGCTATGGTTGACCTCGGGACCTGCCAGCATCCTTGCCGAGGAAATACCGGCCGGTCTCCTGACGGAAGACGCCATTCTCCAAGCGCCACCGCCGCCGCTTTCGCCGCTGGAGGTCATGCCGGAGGCGCTGCCGCACGCCTGGGAGGACGGGACGACCACTGCTATGTCCATAGCCGTCGGCCTGTCTAAGAAGGTCGGCAAGACGCTTCCCTGGATTACCGTGCGTGAGGCGGTCGACGGGGCGATCCGCGTTCGTCTCCTCGAGCGCACCATCGATTCAGGTGCTTTTCCCTGCGACTTCGCTGGCGCAGCCGCAGTAAAGCTGCGCATTCCGAGCGTCAAGCCGGCTGGTACATCAGGTGCGGTCGATACGCCACCGGCTTCGGTGCCACCGGGAGCGCTCGTGGCCCAAGCCGAGCTCGACACGGCAGCGATTCAGGATCTGGCCGACGCCATTGGTGAGCTTCGCGCCGCCGCCGCAGGCTACGACTTGAAATTCCGCCTTGCCATCGAGCTCAGCGGCAAGACTCCTCCGCCGCGCGACGTTGTGGATAAGCTGAACAAGGTTCTCAAGGACATCTCCGCGAACTTTCAACTGCGGTTACTTGATGGGCCGAACATTGCTTGACGGCGGTCATCTGCGATGGCATAATGGATGCGGAAATGTCATACTATGTCTATGCGATTGGAGGTGCAATGGCACAGAGGAACAAGCCAAGGATCACTATCACAGTCGATCCGGACGTGCTGGAGGAGGTCGACGCTTATATAAAGGAACATGAAGGGACGGACCGAAGCAAGGTGATGGATGAGGCTCTTCGCTGCTGGTACGCCCGCTTGTTGCATGATGCTCTGGTGAGACAGCACTCGGCCCCCAAGTCGCCGGAAGAGATGGAGGAGCGGGCCGCCTGGAAACGAATCCGGGCTGCTCAAATGGTTCATTTGGGTCGCAAATACGATGAGCATGGCAAGGCGTAGACCGTGAAGGAGCTGCCGCCTTTTCGGGGAGAGATCTGGTATGTCTATATGCCCGGCCAGCCAACAGATCCCCATCAGCCTCGCCCTGCCGTCGTTATCTCTGCCGATGAACGAAACCAATCGGAGGACGACGTCATCGTCGTTCCCATTTTTACACGTGGTGAGTTAGGTCCTACTCGTGTTCCAATTGGTGAAGGAATAGGTGGGTTGCGCCACGATTCCGTCATCTTTTGCGAGGAGATCACGACTCTAAGCATCGAGTTCCTCGACCAAGGTCCCCTGGGAGATCGGGTGCCAGAGTCGCTTCTTCGAAGGGTGCTTAGAGCAGTGCGAATCGCTATAGGCGAAGTGCCGGCGCCGGGCGGCTGACCGCCTCTAACGCAGTATCGCCAGGATCTTGTCGTGCAGAATGGGGTTCGAGGCAAGGAGGGAGCGGGTAGTGAGGGTGACGGGGTTGCCTTCCCAGTCGGTGACGCAGCCGCCAGCCTCGGCGACGAGAAGGATGCCGGCGGCAAGGTCCCAGGGGAAGAGCCAGTGGTGGTAGAAGGCGTCGTACCGGCCGGCGGCGGTCAAGGCCAGCGAGAGGGCGGCCGAGCCGAACAGTCGGAGGGTGCCGGCCATAGGCAGGAGAACGGCCGCCTGCTCCAGGGCCTTCTTGCGCATTGCCTCGTCGTAGCCAAGGTCGAAGCCGATGGCCGCGTTGCTTATTTCGGTCTTGCCGGAAACGCGCATCGGCCGACCGTTCAGCGTGGCCCCCCGGCCCTTCACGGCGAGGTACAGTTCCCGCCGCAAAGGATCCTTAATGACGCCGAGGATCACTTCTCCCCGATAGGCGAGGGCGATGGACGTGCAGAAGACGGGAATGGCCTGCGAGTAGTTGAAGGTGCCGTCCAGGGGATCGACGATCCACTGGAAATCCGCTTGGCCCGCCGCCACGCCGGACTCTTCGGCGAGAATAGCGTGGTCGGGAAACTCCTCCCTGATGAGGCCCTTGATGGCGTTCTCGGCGGCGATGTCCGTGTCGGTGACAACGTCGCGCCGGCCCTTGTACCGGAACTGCTGGACTTTGCTGTAGCCGCTGGCGATGATTCGCTCCGCCAACCCGACCGCGGCCACGGCGATTTCCTTGGCCGTTCTCCCGCTGGCGCCGATTGGCAGCTCAACCCCATTGTTGGTGCTTGGGTGTTCAGTTGATGACAAAACAGATGGACCTCGCAGGCAGAGTTGTAGAGTGGTCACCGTCCCTTGTAGATGGGTCTCCTCTTCTCGGCGAAGGCTTTCGGCCCCTCTTTGGCGTCTTCGGTTTGGCGAACGAGGGCGCTAAATTGAGCCTCCATGGCCAGACCGAACTCCAGTGAAGTCTCGGTACCGCGGCAGGCGGATTCCTTGATCATCCTCACCGCCAGCGGCCCGTTCTCGTTGATCCGGTTGGCGAGGGCGATGGCCTCGTCCATTAGCTTCTCTCGGGGCACCACGCTGTTAACCAGGCCATAGCGGAGGGCGGTCTCGGCGTCGATAAGGTCACCCGTCAACAGCATCTGGAGAGCGAGGCCGAAGGGAATCAGACGCGACAGCCTCTGGGTGCCACCGCCGCCAGGAATGATAGCTCGCTTGACCTCGGCGAGCCCCAGCTTGGAGTCGGGAGTAGCTAGGCGGATGTCGCAGGCCATGGCGATCTCCAGTCCCCCACCGACGCAGTAGCCGCCGATGGCGGCGATGATGGGCTTGAACAGAGAGAAATCCCGGTAGAGGGTGACCATTCGGGACTCGGCCAAATACGGATCGGTACCGCCGCTCTGGATGGCGGCCATGCGCTGGCTCATCTCCTTCAGGTCGGCGCCGGCGGAGAAGGCTCGGTCGCCCGCGCCGGTGATTATGGCGACCCACACCTCGGGGTCCGCCTTGAAATCCTGTAGCGCCTCAGAGAGTCCCCGCCTGACCTCTATGTCGAGAGCGTTCATGGCCTCCGGCCGGTTGAGCGTAATAAAGGCTATCTTATCCTTTTTCTCGTACAGTAAAGCTGGCACCGAAATCTATCTCCTTTCCCACTGTTCTGCGCCTGTAGCAATTCGGATTGACATTTAGCGGATCAGGACAGCCCTTTCCGCTTACCCTACGGATTCTCCCCTACTTTCCTCGCAAAGACGGCGAAGCTCTCCCGGCCGTCGATGCGCACCCGCTTTAGCTCGAAGGCCTTCTGGAGGGTGTGGTCGCTCCCGTAGTTGACGGTAACGGCGGCCAGAAAGCCGCTCGTCTTGACCACGTCGATGACGCTCTCGTTGTACTTGCCCGAAGGATAGCTGTAGAACCTGGACTCCACGCCCAACCTGGCGCGAATGGCATCTCGGGCGCCCTGGACCTGGCTGGCCACTTGACCGGTGGTCATCCTGCTCACGTCTAAGTGGGCGCGCCCGTGAACCTCGATCTTCATCCCCGCGGCCGCCATCTCCTCGAGCTGGTCCCAGCTCATGTACTCTCCCGTCCCCGCGACGTCGGTCAGGACGAAGAAGGTGCCGAGGAAGCCGTACTTCTTCAAGATGGGGAAGGCGTTGGCGTAGTTGTCGGCGTAGCCATCGTCAAAGGTGAGCGCGACCGGCTTGGGCGGCAGAGTTCGCTTTCCTTGCAGGGCTTCGTAGACCTCGGTCAGGGTAAGCGAGGTGAAGCCGCGCTCTTTGAGGAAATGGACCTGCGAATCGAAATCGGCGGGGGCAATGCTGAGGGACACCCGGAGAGCATCAGGATTGGCAGGCAGACGGTCGATGCGGTGGTACATTAGGATGGGCACGCGAACGGTGAGCTGACTACTGGGCGGAACGAGCTGCGCGCCGGCGACCGCGGTCGGCGGCGTAGGCGGCGCCTTGGTGCTCTCGGGCGTCGAGGTAGCTGTCGGCAGCGGGCTATCCGCTTGGGCGGACAGGGCCGGCATTGTGCTGTCTGGCGTCGGCGTGGCGGGCGTCTCCGCCCCCGATTCCACCGGCCTATGTGGCGCCTCGACGGCCTGCCAGAACAGGACGGCGCCCAAGATGGCGCCCACCACCATCAGGTTCCCGGTAACGTACCAGCGAATCCCGCGCCTCACCCGTACCTCTTTCCCAGGACTTATGATGGAGTCATTATACAGCTTTGGTTGTCCACGTCAATCCTTTCGAGCGGCGGTAGAAGCCGGCTTGCCATACGGCAAACTTATCGCTAAAATATGGTGTGAGGAGGGACGCGTCATGACATACGATCTCGGTTCTACCGCCGCGATCCGGCTGGATTTCTCCGACGTCTCTGCCTGCCATCTGGAGATCGGGCCGATCCGGCCTCCCAGCGAGGGACAGGATCGCTCGCTCCTAATCAGAGTCAACCGGAACTGCCCATGGAACCGCTGCCAGTTTTGCAACACCTATAAGGGCAAGCGGTTTGAGTATCGGCGTCTGGCCGAGGTGAAGGGCGACATCGACGTAGCCAGGGCCATTGCCGACGGCCTGAAGAAGGCCTCTTGGTCTCTGGGCTTGGGGGGACCGATCACCGACGCGGTGCTTGGCGCCGTGATCCGCGGCACGCCGGAGGTGTACGGGCAGGCGGCGTCCGACAAGGAGACGCGGGTTTTTCGCTATCAAAGCCTGTCCAGCGTGGCCAACTGGCTCAACTCGGGGGCGAAGACGGTCTTCCTTCAGGACGCCAATGCTATCATCATGCGCCAATGCGAGCTCGTCGAGGTGCTCAGGCACCTCAAGACGGCCTTCCCTTCGGTCGAGCGGGTAACTTCGTACGGCCGCTCGCGGACCGTTAACCAGCGCTCCGTGGAGGAGCTGCAAGAGCTGCAGGAGGCCGGCCTTCGCCGCCTGCACGTGGGCCTCGAGTCAGGCTGCGACGAGGTGCTGGCGTTGATGGACAAGGGAGTCACCGGCGACCAGCACATTCAAGCCGGAAGGAAGGTGAAGGCGGCGGGCATATCTCTGTCAGAGTACTACATGCCGGGTCTCGGCGGGCGGAAGTGGACCGAGAAGCATGCCCTCGATTCAGCTCGGGTGCTGAGCGAGGTAAATGGTGACTTTATTCGCCTTCGTAGTCTCATCATCAGGGGCGGCTCCGAGCTCTACGGCAGAATGGTAGAGGGCGAATTCGGGACCCTTAGCGAGGACGAGGTGGTCGCCGAAATAGAGCTGTTCGTCGAAAACCTCAACTGCAACTCCTACTTGGCCAGCGACCAAATGTCGAATCTGCTGTGGGAAGTGGGGGGGCAGTTGCCGCAAGATAAGGAGAGCATCCTCGGCGTCATCAGAAGCTACCGGTCGATGGCGCCGATAGAGCGATTGTCTTTTCGGCTGAAGCGACGCGCCCAATCTTTCATCGCCGTGCACGCCGGGTTTCCCAGCGAGATCGCGCGGTTGGTGGAAGAGGCCAGGCAAGCGATCATGACCGAGGCCCCGGACGCCGAAGGGAAGACAAACCGGGCCATTTCCGCCCTAAAGCAGCGGTTTATCTAACCTTCATAGCTGAACGGTTGACAAATCGATGCCACTAGTTTATACTTTGGTATGACGAAAGTATGATGAGGGATGTCATGCCAAAATCGGGCAAGATAGCTATTAGCCTTCCAGAGGAGGTGCTTGCCGCAGTGGAAGTGGAGAGGGAGGCCAGCGGGGAAAGTCGCAGCGAGTTCTTCCGCCGGGCTGCGGAAACTCTCTTGCGCCTCCGGCGTGAGCACGAGATGAAGGAACGGTACATGCGGGCTTACGAGATCATTCCCGATACGCACGAGGAGATAGAGGCTGCACGCCGAGCCGCCAGCGATATCCTCGCCGGGGAACCGTGGGAATGAGGCGAGGCGAGATATGGTGGGCCGATCTGGGTCCTCCGGCAGGACGCCGCCCCGTGTTGCTCCTGTCTCGTGACGAGGCTTATGCCGTCCGTTCTCTGGTCATCGTCGCGCCGGTTACCACGCGTGTTCGCCACATCGCTTCTGAGGTGCCGTTGGGAACTGCTGACGGTATGCCCCGACTCTGCGTAGCCAATCTCGACACCATCACCACTGTTCCCAAAGATTGCCTTCGTGATCTTCTGGTCAGCCTGAGGCCAGAGAAGCTGGAAGCAGTAGACACGTCTCTTCATTTCGCCCTTGGCTTGAAGTGAGGGCGAGGAAGGGTCCTCCCACGCCTTGGCTCATCGGCCCTTGAATTGGGGCGTCCGCTTCTCGAGAAAGGCCGTGACGCCCTCTTTGTGATCTTCGGTCTGGCGGGCAAGCTCCTGCGCTGGACCGGCTATCGTCATGCTCTCTTCCAGGCTGATGTTCAACGAGTGCATCACCAGATACTTGATGAGCGCCATCGAGAAAGTGGGGCCGTGAGCCAGCTTCTGCGCCAGTTGCAGCGTCTCGTTCATCAACTCGCCGTGGGCCACCACCTTGCTGGCCAGACCCATCTTGACGGCTTCTTCCCCCGTTACCGGGTCGCCCGTGTACTGCAGGAGCAGGGTGTTGCTGAGGCCGATCATCCGGGGCAACTGCCAGCAGCTACCATCGGCGGGAATGAGGCCGTTGCGGACGAACGCCTCGCTAAAGCGGGCGCTCTCGGAGGCGATGCGGATGTCACAGGAGAGGGCCAAGCCACAGCCAAGGCCATAGGCAGCGCCGTTTACGGCGGCGATGGAAGGCTTTTGCAGCTTGTGAAGCCGCAAGACGACAGCTCGCGCGCCGAGGCCCTCCAGGGCGGCTGGCGTGTAGCTGGCGTCGATGAGGGCCCAGGGCTTTGGCCCCGCTGGTTTTGCCGCCGCTTTCGTCTTCTCGTTTTCGCCGATGCGGTTGGCGAAGCTCCGCACGTTGGCGCCCGAGCAAAAGGCGGGGTCCTTGCCGGTCAGAACCAAAACCCTGCCCTCTGGGTCATTCTCGAATCGGTCCAACTCTTCCTTTATCTCTTCGGCCATTTGACTCCCAAGAGCGTTGCGGGTCTTAGCATCGTTCAGCGTGATAACCAGCACTCCCCCATCCTGCCGTGTCTCTATGAATTCGTAAGCCATCCGAATCCCCCTTCGATAGTATGGTTGACTTCCCGTTTGTCGACACGCTGAGTATACACGGCGAATAGCCTGGTGTAAACCAGTAATGCCGCCGGAGGTAGCGGTTGAACAAGACCGCGTTTATTAGTATAATGCCGACATCAATATGCTTGATGAGGGAAAATCATGGACGTGCTCAAAGGTGTAAGAGTTCTTGACTTAGGCCGCGTCGTATCTGGCCCCTACGCTGGTTGGCTACTGGCGAAAATGGGTGCGGAGGTCATTAGGATAGATTCTCCGCGTGGCGAGTTCGACAGGTCGATTCTTATGGTCACCGCTAAAGGTGAGAGCACCGTGTTTCTCGCCGCGGCAGCGGGCAAGAAATCAATCACGCTTGACCTGAGGGGGCAAAAGGGCAAAGCCAGAGAGCTCTTCTTAAAGTTGGCCGAAAAATCAGACGTTGTGTTAGAGAATCTGGGGCCGGGCATTGCGGCCGCGTTGGGGATAACGTTCGACGAGCTGCGCAAGGTCAGGCAGGACATAATAGTTGCCCACCTGACTGCTTTTGGCTCCAGGGGACCCTATCGGAACAGGACGGGGTTTGACGGCGTAGCCCAAGCGATGTCGGGGATAGCAAGCCTCACGGGTACGGAGACCCCGACTCGAACCGGCATCACGTTTGTGGATAGCGGAACGGGCGCGCACGCAGCACTGGCGATAGTCGCAGCCTTATTCGATCGTCAGAGAACGGGAAGGGGCCAAGAGATTGAAGCATCGCTGCTGGCGACGGCGGTCGCGTGGACGAGCTACCAGATCGCCGAACACGTTGTGGCAGGAAGGGAAAGGATTCCTCGCCGATTGGGCAACCGCGCCCACTGGGCGGCCTTTAGCGACGTCTGTGAGACAAGGGATGGCCGGTTGGTCATGTTGAGCGTTGTCGGGCCTCTGCTCGCCAGAGTTTTCCGTGCGATGGGGAGGAAGGATCTTGCAGAGGATCCCCGCTTTGGCACTGACCTGAAGGCTTTTGAAAACCGACACATCTCGGATCCATTGATAAGGGACTGGATCGCCTCCAAAACGTTCGACGAAATGGAGGAGATAGCGGAGCAATTGCGGCTACCGATTGGCCCGGTGCTTGATTACACGGAAGTGGCGCACCATCCCCAGGTCGTGGCAGAGGAGTTGTTCGTGGAAACGATTTCATCCGACCGAACTTCTACGGTAATCACTCCGGCCTGCCCTGTGAGATTCTCGGGCCATCCGCATGCCGACCAGGTATCAATTCCGAAATTGGGCGAGCACAACGATGAAGTGTGGGGCCAGCTTTGCGGTTTGAGCTCCGCCGAGCTAGGCCAAATGAAACGGGAGGGCATAATCTAAGGTCCGCCGTCCATACCCTCGAGGGTGGGCGTGCCGAATTCCGCCGCTTCCAGTCTTCCACGAGTGGCGTGCGATCACCCACCCACAATGGCCTTCAGGAAAGCTACCTCCACGCCTTCCGCTATCGGACTGTCGAGATTCAGACGTTTTCCGTCCGCCAGCGCCACCACTCCCGGTGCCATTCCGCCGTGAGCGTCGACTAGCGCCTCCCTGATCCCTCCGCCGAAGCGGTCGGCCAAAGCGGCCACAAGCCCGCCGAGGTCGGTCCCGTCTATCACCAGTTCTGCCTCCTCCGTGCCTGTGAGGCGGCAGAAGATCGGGTCAAAGAATACTCTTACGCACATGGTTACCTACTTCCGCAGAACCTAGCATCGGCTGTTAGAAGCGTGGTCGTCGCCAAGGCTGATCGCCTTTCTATTACGCTAGCTAGCTCTGACGCGACCCTTGATGAAATCGGCGATACCTTTGATGGTCGAGCCCGGTGGGAAGATCCCTTCGATCCCCAACTCCCTGAGCTCGGCGAAGTCTTCGCGAGGGATGGGCCCGCCCACGACTACCAGTGGCTGGATCCCCTCCTGGCGGAGGATGTGCAGGAGGTCACGAATAGGACCGAGCCGTCCGCCAACGTTAATGCCGAGAACGTCCACATCTTCCTCGATTGCCGCCTTGGCGATCTCGGGAGGTGTGAGCATTCCCCCGTAGATTACATCCATGCCGGCATCCTTGAGGCCAGCCGCCACCGTTGCCACGCCTCGCCAGTGGCCATCCAGGCTGGATTTCACGATTAGCACGCGAATTCTGTCAGTTGTCACGCTCAATGTATGCCCCTCATCTTAGACTGGGCATGAGTCACTCAGAACTTAAGAGGTGCGTTCCAGATACCCCAGATATCCCGGTAGACCTTCCCCACCTCTCCGACCGTCGCTCCGGCCTTTGCCACCTCCATCATCGCCAGCATCTGGTTCTCGTCGCTATCGATGGCGCGCTTCAGCTCGTCCAAAGCCTTAGCAACTCGCCCGTTGTCTCGCTCTCGTCTCAGCTTCTCAACTCTGGCCATCGCATCCTCCCAGGCCCTGGTCGGGCGCCGGGCCGGCACCTCGAAGGCATCCTCCTCCATTTGGAAGCAGTTAGCGCCCACAAGCTTCGTCTCGCCGGTGGCCAGCTTCTTCTCTTGCTCGATGGCGCCCTTGATACATTCCTGATGGAGCCATCCGGTTTCTATCGCTCGCAGATACCCGCCTACGGCTTCGATCTTTGCCAGATACTCCCAGCCTTTTTGCTCTAGCTCGTTGGTGAGCCATTCCACGTAGTATGAACCGGCCAAGGGATCGGCGACGCTAGGAATGCCAGTTTCGAGCTGGATGACCTGGTGCGTGCGTACAGCCATCAGCAAGGCTTCGTCGGTGGGATTGGTGATCGCCTCGTCGTAAGGGCCGAGCCCTAGTGATTGGCACCCAGCCAAGGCGGCGGCCACCGCCCGATAGGCGCTGCGCACGATGTTGACCAAGGGTTGCTGATAGGTGTAATCTCGGTCGGCCGAAAAGCCGTGTATTCTCAGGCGCCAGGAGCGGGGGTCTTTGGAATGGTATCTTTCGGTCAACAGCTTATGCCACATCCGTCTTCCCGCCCGACACTTGCAGATTTCTTCAAAGAAATCGCGGCCAATGGAGTAGTTGATGCCCCCGAGATTGGCGGCAAAATCGTCGATTTCCAGCTTGCCGCGCCGCAGCACCTCTTCGATGTACTCGATATTGTTGGCAAGAACGATCGCCAGCTCTTGATGGGCGCCGATACCGTTGGCTCGGGCGTTGTGGCCGGCCACGGAGACCGGCACCACGTGAGGAACGTACTGGGTGTGGAACTCGATCAGGTCGCCATTGTTTCTCACCCAGCAGCGGGGATGGGGAAAATCCTTGAAGGGTGTGGATACGTAGGTGAGGGTCATCTCGCCTTGACCGGTGCCATGCAAGGCGGTGAGGGGTATGCCGCGTCTTTCCGCCACGCAGAAATACAGGGAGTTCGTCCAAGGGGTGCCTGACATGTGGATATACCTTTTCTCGATGGCAATATCCTTGAGCACATCCTCGAGATCGGCAAGACTGAGGATAGGCACGCCAGTCGCCCCCACATCGTCCTTGCGAGCGAGAACCTCCGGATGGTCGGGATCCCAGTAGTGGCTGGCAGTCAGTTGGTCGCGGTCGAGGTGCAGCCAGTCTCCCCCTACCTCGTTGTAGAAATGGAGAAGCTTGCTGGTCTCTCCCACCGACCCCGCGCCTGTAAGCTGAGAAATCCGCCACAGCCGAGAACGATACATGTCAGCATACGGGCCACGGGTGTAGGGAGGCTGTCCCGGGTCGCCAAGGTCCCTCTCATAGTCCAAGCCAGCAACATCCTCCGGTCGATAGCGACTCTTGAGCGGTATGCCCGATTCGGTTTGCCATCTACCGCTTTCCTGACCGTCAGCCATTTCTGGGTGCTCCCCTCGCCTGCATGGTTCTGTCTATCTCGGCCAAATCACTTCTCCTCGAACGCTTATTTACAGGACTTACGCGGTGGTCTTCATCGTTCGGATTGGACCCGGTCAGTGTAGGGGCGAAGCGTTTGCGCTGGGCCTCGGACTGGCTGCAAGTCTTGTTCGCAAACGCTTCGCCCGCCCTGCCCTGCCCCGCGATCACGCCTGTCCCTGCGACAGAGCCCGGCGCGGCAACAACCCGGGCGGGCGAAGCATTCGCAAACATTGTTGAAAGCTCCGAATAGGCTGGTTCTGCGAATGCTTCGCCCCTACATGAGGACGGCAAGGTCACCCTCCAAAACAATGTGACCGCTTAACTGCTCTGAAAATAGGTTTTCATCCTTGGTGGTGCCCCAGCGGGGCATGGCTGACTCCTGTTATTCACAGGAGATGCGTGGTGCCCTTCCGGTCAGGGCGATAGTTGTCCATCCTGTAGGGGCGAAGGGCCCTTCGCCCCTACTCGGACGCCCGCATATCGTTGCCACAACCAGACCCACCGCGTGACTCAGGTCATTTAGGGAGTTACGCTATCCCGATGCGAGCACAGGAAACGCCTTAACGGGCGATGGCCCCATCCCTGGTTAGCACCTCCGCCACACTGTGAAGGCCCAGCTCCTCTAGCTTTCCCCGGGTCGGCAGCGAGGTCGCCTTATCCCATCCGTGTGCCTCGTAGTACTCGTCCTTGACGCGCTCGAAGTAAGATCCCAGCAACTGGTTTGCAGGGCGATCCACCTGCGGCTCGTTCAACCAGCGCTCGCTCAATCGATCGTCTTCTCTCCTCAGACCTAACCTGGAATTGAAGGCTTTCTCCAAGTTCACGGTGCGCTCCCCCGCCACCTCTATGTCTTCGCCGGCGAGGACTCCGCCGCAGGAAGCCGAAAGCGCTTCGGCAAGCAAGCTCGCAGGGTACAGGATGGTATCCGTGGTCGGCAAGAACTGACACACTCCCAGGCAGTTGACGAAGGAGCAGCGGTTCTCGCTTCGGGCGCAATCCATACCCTTGAGGGTGGGCGTGCCGAATTCCGCCGCTTCCGGTCTCCCATAATGCTTCAGGGAGATATCCGGCCGGTTGAATCTCTCCAACGTCGCGAAGGCGCCTTTCAGATGGTCGGCGCCGCGTGAGGAGACAGCCATGGCTATGGCCCAGCTTGGGTTGGTTCTGGCATCGGTTACGCCGGGCATGCCGCCCTTGCCGTAGAGGGCATACTGCATGACGTTGACTCCCTTGATCTCTCCGATCCGAGTGGCCGCTTCATAAAGGCCGTCCTTGAAGATCCGCCCCAACGCATTGTGTTGCATCGCGATGGACTCGATGACCTTGGCCGCTGCCTCGTAACTTCCCCATTCAAAGCTCACGGGTTCCCCCAGCCACCGGGAGATGTCCGTCTCCCCGATGATCTTCCGTTGCCACAGCTCCATAAGGAAGCTGCAGCCAAAGGAGGCCTCCATAATGTCGACCCCGAAGTCGTTGCTCATCTTGAACAAATGCGCCAGCGCCGGCATATCGGCGATGTCGCACATTCCACCCCAACCTATTTGGACAAGCAGCTCGATTCGTTGCCCCGTCTCTCCGGCGAACTTACTAGCAAGCGGGCTCTCGTCGCCTTTGATCTTGTACGTCCCGCTGCAACCGGAAATGCAGCCTGGGCCACACGCTAGCGGTCCCACTGCCAGATTCTCAGCGAACCAGCGGAAGCGCAGGAGTGCCGCTTTCTCCTGAGGCATGCTCGAGAACTGGTTGTTTCTGAATGGAAGGAGGCCGAAGCGACTGTAATAGCCGAAAACTCCCATCGTCCCTGTCACTTTCCACATATCCCGCCACGCCTCATCCTTGTTCAGCACATCGCGTATCCTCTCGATGGACTTCAGGAAGCCAGGGGGGTCGTAGATCGGGATTCCCTTCGTGCCCCGGGCCGCTACGGCTTTGAGGTTCTTGGAGCCAAAGACGCAGCCAGCGCCCGTCCTGCCAGCAGATCGATGGCGACAAACTTGAAGGCTGGCAGAGGTAACTAGGTTCTCGCCCGCCACGCCGATACAGGCCGTTTCCGCATCGGCAAAACCGGTCTCTTCCTTTATCGCCTGGTCTGCTTCTTCGACTTTCTTGCCCCAGAGGCGGCGGCCGTCTCTGATTTCCACCTTGTCATCGTTTATCCATAGGTATACCGGACGGGGGGCCCGGCCGGTGATCACGATGTGGTCATAGCCTGCCCAACGGAGGTTGGTGCCGAAGGCGCCACCGCTGGAGCTGTCGCCGAAGAACTTCGTGAGAGGCGACTTGAAAGTCCACCTCATCTTCGATCCGGCGCCGTATCCCGTAGCGCCTAAAGGACCCATGCCACCGATCACCACGTTGTTCGGACTCGTCGGGTCAATTCTCGGGTCGATTCCTAGGAAGTGCTCCCACAACAGCCAGGAGTTGATGCCCTGTCCGCCGACGAACCTTTTGGCCACGTCACCTGGAATCTTTTCCTTGGCGATGCTTTGGCTGGTCAGGTCAATTCTAAGAATCTGTCCCCGTCCGTAGGTCTGCTCGCTCATTTCCTTCTCTCCACGTACTTCAGACTGGCCTGCTTGGGATAAGGAAGGCTAGGCAGGCTATTAGCCGGACGACGAGGGCAATGCTGGACGCAAGGCGGGTCCCCGCCGCAGAGGTCGCACTTGAGGACTTCGCCGCTGGGAGCCACCCACATGGCTTTGAAAGGGCAGGCCGTGACGCAGTCCAGGCAGCGGGTGCACGTGGCATCGTCGATGACAAGCGCCCCGGTAGTCTGATCGGCGTAGATGGCGCCGGGCACTTTGCAGGCCGTCTGGCACCTGGCGTCCGGGCAGGACCAGCAGATGACGGGACGGGGTGCGCCCGCGGCAGAACGGGTCACTCGTATCCTCGCCAGGTAGGGATTGACCCAGCCTGTCTTATGGAGAGAGCAAACTAACTCGCACATCCGGCAACCGTCGCAGAACTTCGGATCGGCTGTAAGAAGCTTGCTTGTTGTCAAGGTTGATCACCTCCGTATTTCATTATACAGCCCAGCAGTATGCCTATTTCGTGCTCGGTTGGACAACGAATTTGGATGACGCTAACAACCCTATGTCGCGGCTATTAGTGCTGGTCGAGTCTGCGATTCAGTAACTTCCGGGCTATCATGTTTCGCAGGATGGCCGGCGACCCGCCGCCAACCGTGGCGATCGGACCTTCCCGCCATAGGCGCTGAATAGGGAAGTCCATGGTCGTGCCGTCGCCACCGTGGAGCGTCATCGCCATCTCCGTTACCTTTCTGACCACCTCGCTAGCATACAGCTTGGCCATAGTGGCTTCTATCAATAGAGGATATTTCCCGTCTATCGCCGTGCAGGCGGCGCGATATACCAGACCCCGGGTTGCCTCTATCAATGTAGCTATCTCGGCCAGGTCCTGATACACCGCCTGAAACTCGCAAATGAACTTGCCGAAGGCTTTCCTCGTCTGCGTGTACTTCAGCGCCTCGTCGAGGGCAGCTTCGGCCGTGGCCAAGGACATTGTAGCGTTATGGACCCTTTCCATGTTGAAGCACTCCATGACGCGAGCAAAATTACCCTCCCGCCACATGAGGTTCTCCTTGGGAATAACCGCGTTTTCGAAGAGGAGCTCGCCATGAGGCTGGCCTCTGGTGCCGACGAAGACAGGTCCAGGGAGGATGGTCACGCCCGGCGAACCTGCCTGAATCATGAGCACGCCTACGCCCTTGGACCCAGGGATGTTTTTGAATCTCACGAAGGTGGCATACAGCTCGTTGTCGGTGGCGCCGGTAATGAACCGCTTGCTCCCATTCACGACAAAGTGACCAGACTTCTCCTCGGCCGCCGTCTCCAGGTCGTCGATGTTAGAGCCGTACATCGGCTCGGTGATCGCCACGGCGCACCTCTTCTCGCCGGTAATGATATCGGCGAGGAACTTCTTCTTCAACGCCCCGTTCTCGGACCTCAGAAGAATGGTCGGACCTGGACCGCTGGTGCTGAACATCGGCTCACCCAGCGTGGCCCACTGGCCCGTTCTATTGACCTCCTCATGAGCGACGACATAATCCATCACCGACAGGTCCTTGCCTCCATACTCCTTGGGCATGGTTATTCCCAGAAGGCCAGCCTTCCTTGCCGCTTGCGTGACCTCTTCCAGGGGGCAATGATTTGCGGCGTCCCATTCCGCCACGTGGGGTCTGAAAGCCAAAGCAAACTCATGGGCTCTCTTCTTGAGATCTTCCTGCTCCTTGGTCAGCGTGAAGTCGACTTGCATGTTTAGCTCCTTCGTCCTTCTTTTTTAGCGCATCCTGTCATCCCACTCGACCTTTTGTCGCCCGCCTATCTCTGGCCTCGCTCAGCAGTTGCTCCCAACGGGCTGGCAGCTTGACTTGTTTGCTTATCGGCGGGCCCTGCTTGTGGTTTTCCGTGTAGCCTTTGCACTGGTTCCGCCCACTGTCACCCGCCACCACGATGCCTATCGTCTCCGCACGGAAAAACACCGGCACCAACCGCATCATGTCGTCGGAGAGGGCGTACTCTTTCGGTATCTCCCCTGCCTCCACCAGTTTACGAAGGTTTTGCGACCCGTGAACGGGGATCGGCTGCGGTCTTAGACGATCGCGTGCTGCCTCCGCATACCAGGCGGGCATTTTGGTGTTCTCACGCAGGTAGCGCTTGAGGTCGTCCTTCGGCCATCCCTCCTTTGCGAGCACCTCGGCAATGCACGGAGTCAGCACCAGCAGTGGATGCCACTGGCGAAACATTATCCCAGTGTGCGACCAATACTTGACATCCCCTTCGCCCCAAGCCTCGACAATCCTCTGCGCTATCTCCTGGGCTCCGCCCCCAACGTAAATCGGGGGACTGATACTCATCACGCTCTGCACCGTCACCACGCTTTGCCCCGCAGCAAAGCCCCGCTCCACGCTGAACGGCTTCCATCCTACCTTGGCTACGGCGTCCTCGTCTTCGGCCAGCGCCACGTTAAACGTGCAGGCAATGGTCCCCTTGTCCGTAGTGCCCGGCAGCAACCCGGCGATATTCCGCATGTAAAGTCGGGCGAACCGCCCGATGCTGCTGTTCGCCTGCCGACCTACGCGCATCGCTCCCGCCCCATAGTTGAAGTCCAGCTCCTTGACGATCGGCCCATTGACGACGACCAACGGCTCCCAGCCCGGCGTCGCCCCACCGTCTTCGACCCGCCAGTCTGGCTCCACCATGACCTCGGCGATCCCCAGCAGAACTGGCATGTACTCGGGGCGGCAACC
>JACPQF010000027.1 GCA_016190625.1 Chloroflexota bacterium
GTAGACGTGGCAGTGCCAGTTGGCGTTGGCGAAGGCGTGCTGGTAGACGTGGCAGTGCCAGTTGGCGTTGGCGAAGGCGTGCTGGTAGACGTGGCAGTGCCAGTTGGCGTTGGCGAAGGCGTGCTGGTAGACGTGGCAGTGCGAGTTGCAGTAGGGGTAGAAGTGGCGGCCGCGGCAACTGTTATGGATATCGCAGCGCTTGTGACCGTTCCGGTGCCATCGTTGACGAGAGCCGTATTGGTGATGGCCGAGCTCGCCGTAACGCCCGAATTCAGCGTAACCCTGAACGTAACAGTAACCGACTGGCTCGCCGAGACCGTGCCACTCCAGCGGATTGGCGAACCGCCAGTGTCGGTAATGACCCCCGAGGTTGCGGTTGCCGAGCTGGACACATAGGTGACCTGGCTTGGCAGGCTATCGGTCATCAGCGCCGATGCCGTGGCGTCGCCACTATTGGCCATTACCACGGTATAGGTGACCGTGTTGCCGGCCTGTAGATTGCTGCTGGGGCTGGCCGCCTTGGTCGATCCGCTCAGGTTGGGCGCCGTAGCCGCCGTCCCGGCGCTACCGCCCGTGATGGTCCACTGGCTGAAGTGGTCGGTGTAGATGGTGAGCGTGTTGGCGGACTTATCCTGAACCACATTGGTCATGTTCCGCCAGCTACCGGTAGCGCTGTCCCAATAGCTGCCCATGACCTGGTCCTCGGTGATCCCCAAGGCGGTCAACTGCTCCTCGGTGTAGTGAAGGACGATGGAAACGTTCTGGCGGAACCGGCTTATGGTCGCATTGCTGCTGTCGAGCGCAGTCAGGTCGTAGGCCAGGCCAATGGGCCGCGCCGAGCCGTCCATGGCCACGTTGCCCTTCGGTATCGCCCTCACCGTAACCGTGCCGGATACGGCTAGAGAGCCAGCCGGAATATTGATCTCGGTGCCATCACCCAAAGTGATCTGCCTCATGGCCGAGGCGTCGAAGCTGGTCGAGGTGGAGTTGGGCATCGACGTGCCGCCGCCGGACAGGACCAGGCCCTGTACCGTGGCGCCGCTGCCGACGACCACCGTATACACCTGACTTTGATATAACGTCGAGCTATACTCTCGCACGGCCTGGATATGCCAGGTATCGTCGCCGGTCACGGCCAGCGAGTAGGTGCCGTTGGAGCGAATATCGGTGTAGGCCCTCGCACCGCCGTCGGAGAAGGCTCTCACGAGGCCGTCCGACACTGCCGTTCCCGAGATGGTCACCGTGCCGGAAATCGACGAGCCGGGTCGGCGGAACTGGAGGTTCCTCTGAACCACCGGGTTGCCGCTGGTGACGGTGGCCGTAACCGGCGCCGGCGGCAAGAATCCCTCATCTGGTGGCATGAAGGTATTGACTTCGTAGGTTCCGTTGGGAACCGTGATGGTATAGACCCCGCTGGCGTTGGTATCGGCGCCATACGGTGGACGGGGGTTGCCTGACACATCTCTCACCATGGCCCCTACCCAGGCGCCTCCCACTGCCGTGCCATCGGGGTCGGTTACGATGCCCCAGATCTTCGAGTTGGCGGATGTCACCGTGAAGTTAAATGTCGTCGTGAAGTTCTCGGTCACGATTATCCGGTTGTCGGCCGGCATCTCCAGAACGTAGCCGCTGGAGGGGTCGAGCCAGGCGTTCACGAACCATTCGCCCGGCGCCACTCGCATCGAATAGCGACCGGTTTCCGAATCTACCTGAGTGAAGGACTGCCCCTGTGGCCCCCCGGCAAACACGTTCGCCTGCAAGCCCGAACCAGCGGTCCCCACCAAGCCTCCCGCAATCCAGGAGCTCGCCTGGGTTGCCGTCAAAATGATCGACGTGCTGCTGGTGACCACCACCCCTGTTCTTCTCGAGATACTATACTCGGAACCCGGCGGCAGTCCGCCCTCGACGTCGTAGGTGCCGGAAGGTAGACGAATGGTGAAGGTGCCACCGCTGATCGGTCCCCCATAGCCTCGGAAGCTCGGCCCCTGTCCGACGCTAGCGTTGGCGAAGCCGTAGATGTCGCTTAGCGGCTCGCCATTGGCGTCGACCACCGATCCAGTTAGCTCGCCATCGGCCGAGGAGACCACGATGTTCACGTCCGAAACGGTTCCCCCATCGGGAACGTCAACCTGAGTCGGCATGCCGCTCTCGACGTAGCGGGAGTCGGGGGACGGCATGGCGTGCACTTCCCACGTCCCCGATAACACATAGAGGCTGAATACGCCGTCGGTGATAGAGGTAGTACGCGACCAATCGCCCGGTCCACCCCCAGGACCTTCCATGCCCTTTCGCAGCCAGGCGCCTATCTCGACGTCGGCAACGCCTCTCCCGCTGGCGTCTGTCACCCAGCCAGTAATCCGCGAGTTCCTACCCTGCAGCGTGAGCGTGCCGAGGTCCTTGGTCTCGTCCTCGCCGAGAACGATGGGGGCCAGGCGGGGAGCCGAAAGCGTGGTATCCGGCAGCCAGACGTCGAACATGTAGGTTCCGGGCGGCAAAGGAACCTGGAAACTACCGTCCGAGGAGACAGGTCCACCGTTGCCAAAGCCGGCGATGCTGTGGAAGCCCACGCCGGCCTGGGATGGCGGTATGCCATCGGGTGTTAGCAGTCGCCCCCGAATCACCGAGCCAGCGCTGGTAACCGTGAAATTCACCGTTCGAGTGATCGCCTCCGTGGTATCGGCAAATTCGACCCTGACGGGCGGACGACCGTAGGTCCAGTCGGGCATCTGTTCGGGATGGTCCGGCCCCACCATGATGTTCCAGGCGCCCGGGCTAACGTCCATGACGTATCTGCCCTGGTCGTCGACTCTACCGTTGGCCCAACCAGCGCCGTCCTCCAGGTTGGCGAACACCATGGCGTCGGTAACCGGCTGGCCGTTGCTGCGAGCCACTCTTCCCGCAATGTGCTTGGAGGCCTTGGTAAAGATGACCGTCTCGCTGATGGCTTGGCCCGCGGTGATGGTGATCGTCTTCGAGGCTGGAGGCACCAGCCCCGTCGATTCCCAAGGCGTGTGCGCGGACAGGACGTAGACACCGGGATTTAGGCCGCCGAAGGTGAACTCCCCGGCTTCGTTGGAGCCGCTGTAACTGGCCACCGCCGGATTATCTTTCAATCGCACGTCGACGCCTGCTCGCGGCACGGGCACCATGATCCCACCTGCGTCTCTCACCGTCACGCCAGTCAGGCTGGGCGACGTGAGAGTGATCGTATAGTAGCGGGTGACGCCGGTTTCGACCGTAACCGGCAAAGGCAGGGACCGGGAGTACCTGCTCATCGGCGGCGCATCGGCCTCAATGAGGTAGCCGCCGGGGTCGATCCCACCGAAGCTGAAGTTGCCGGACTCATTGGTGTTGCCGTGCGACTGCACGTACCAGTTAGCGTCGTGCAGCATGACATGGGTCATACTAATTGGCGTACGGCCGTCCGGGGACAGAACCGTGCCGGTGATACTGGCGCCGGTGAGGGGAAGAGTGAAGGGTTGGGTCACGTTCACGGCCACGCCGTTGGTTACGGTTACCGGCATCGGCCTCGACTGCGAATATGGCGAATCTCCGCCGTAGGGAGGCATGGCCTCGATGATGTAGAGACCGTCGTCGACCGAGCCGAAGCGGAACCGGCCGTTCTGGTCGGTCCCCGACCAATTAGCGAACCGGTAGTCCTTGGAGTGCAGGCTAACCCCCGCCCAGGCCACGGGAGTCGTCTGGTCGGGCGCCGTAACCGTGCCCGTGAGGAAGGGTAAGGTCACGGTGAGCACGACGTTCGTTATGGGCGTGCCCCTGAACAGGACCTCCGTCTCGCGGGACTCGCCGTAAGCCGATTCGGGACCCGGTCTCGCTCGCAGCAAGTAGGTGTTGGTAACCAGGTTGCCGAACCTGAACATGCCGTCGTCGCCGGCGAACGCGAACCTCTGAGTCGTATGGTCACGCGTGTACAAGTCGATATTGGCGTTAGCCACCGCCTCTCCCAGCGGATTGCGCACCACGCCGGCGATGTTGGCAGCGGTGAGGGTAAGAGTGACGTGGGCAGTGCCGGTGAAGACCCACTGGTAATCGGACGATTCGCCGTAGGGTGAGCCGCTAGGAGGCCAGGCCGTGAGCATGTAGAAACTGCCGGTGATGAGACCGGCAAAAGCAAACTGGCCTGCCGTGCTCGTGGTCCGTGAATCCAGGGGTGGTCCCCACTGAGACTGCTTGAGATCGACGCGGGCGCCCTGTACAGTGTTGCCCAGGGGGTCAACCACGGCGCCTGTGAGGTTGGGGGTCCGCAACTGCAACGTAATGGGCATCCCTTGATTGCCAAAGAAGGGAACCTGTGCCGGCTCTGAATCGAAGTAGGGGCCGCTTTGGTCTGCCCTGGCTATCAGCTTGTACATACCGTTGGACAGTCCACCAAATCTGAAGATTCCCGCGCTGTCCGTCGATGCGCCCTCCAGGAATGTGCCCTGCGGCGTACCGTCCATGAGGTAGAGATCGACCCAATTGTTTGCCTGCGGCGTACCGTCGGGCTTCGTCACCGTGCCCGTAATCGAAATCGTGGTGAGCGTCAGAGTACCGACGTTAATGGTGATGCCCTGAGTGAATTGGAAGTCCACCGGTTGGGAATTGCCAAACGAAGCAAACCCGGGTCTGCTGGGAGGGCTGGCGATAACGCGATAGGATGCGCTGGCTATGCGAGGAATTCGAAAAACGCCGCCGTTGTTCGTGCCATAATTGTCCAGCAGCCGCCAATCGGGACTATTCGAGCCTCCGGCGTTCCAGTAAAGAGTAGCGTTGGTGCCGGTGACGACCCCTCCCCCGGGGCCGGGCAACGCAACCGTGCCGGTTATCGCCGCCGAACGCAGAGAGAAGTTTGCCTCCTGAGGAGTCCCGGAGGTGTAAGTTACCGTTATCACCTGGGAATCGGCCAATCCCGACCCATAGCCGCCCATTGGCGCCTTGGCCTTCATCTGGTAGGTCCCGCTGGGCACACCGCTCAGGGTTAGGCTATAAGATCCGGTGCCGTCCACGCTGCTATACGTAGCCCGATCTACGCTGTGGTCGCCGTTAAACAGGCTCACGCGAGAGTTGCCCACCGGCGCTCCGGAGTCCGCAGTGACCACGCCAGAAAAGGCCGGCGCTGCGGCAGGCGTGGTGGGTGTAGCTGTGGGCGTAGCCGTCGCACTGCCAATGGGGGATCCCGTCGCCGTCGGCGAAGGCGTAGGCGTACTGGTCGCCGTGGGAGTGCTTGTCGCAGTAGGGGTAGCTGTGCCCGCCGCGCCAACGATCGTGAACGTGGCGCTCTGGGCAGAGCCAAGAACTGAGCCGCCGCCACCGGTGACCTCTGTGATACGGTTATTGACTTGATCGAAAACGAAGGACACAGTCGAAGCGCTCGTAGAAGCCAGGGTCCTGAATCGAATGATGCCGACGGTGAACGTTCCCGAGATCGGGGCACCTATGGTGCCGACAGCGTAGTCTACACGACCCAGAGTATTGTTGGCCTGATTCATAAGCTGAAGGTTCAGCGGAGTGCCAGGATTGACGATGGCGTTCGCTGGATTACCATCGATGTCGACTATCCGGAACAAGTCGGGGTTAAAGTTGACGTGGACCTCCACGCCATCCACGGGTTGAGAACCGGCTTGGACCTGAAGGGTTACCGTAAACACCTGGTCGATGGTGAAGGTGCCAGTCAGAGGAAGCATGACCAAGGCTACCGGACCGGCCGGCGTTGGCGTCACGGTGGCGGTGGCCGTGGCGGTCGACGTGCCGGTATTCGTAGCAGTGGCGGTGGCCGTACGCGTCGAAGTTGCAGTGGGTGTCGGGGTTGGCGTCGTCGTCGGCGGTGTGGCGTAAAGGTATACCGGGCTATCGGTAAGCTGGGACGCTTGAGCTAGGCTGATGGAATTACCCAACTTGTCTTTGGCCGATGCCGCCCACGAGGGTAGGGTGACGGTCACTGTGATATTCCACCTGGTATTGTCGCCCTGTGCCCATTGCCCCTGATTCTGCGCCCACAGCACCCCGCGCTGCTGACCATCGGTAGTATACTTGTAGCCCTCCACTACGCACTGATTCCCGGCCGTTTGGCAGACCACGGGAAACTGGCCGGGAGTGACTTCCGGGGCAAGACTGCCGGCAAAAGTAGCGTTCTGAAATTCGCCAGCGGCAAACGTATAGGCCCGATAAGAGTCCTTGGGTGTGTAATCCGAGTTTAGCAGCCCGTAATGGACATCTGTTCCCAGCCCGCTCGCCGCAGACGAATCGGCCAAAGCAAACCAGGTCAGGGCCTGGACGTCGGTATAGATGGCGCGGGCAAACAACTTGGGAACGTACCGCGCCTGCCGCTCACCGAAATTGCTATCGTTGACTGAGTTCGTCCAACTCACTTCTGTCACAATTAAGGGTTTACTCACCCCTCTGCTCGACATCTCCTGACGAATCTCGCCTACTTTGCCAAGGATGTCGTAGCCGTAGTCGCTGTAGTTGGGACTCTGGCTCGAGAAGAAGTGAAGGTTCACAAAATCGAAATAGGACGACGCTCCCAAGTCTAGGATGTTCGTAAGGAAGTTGAAGTTGAAGATCGACGGCTCGTGCTCGTGCGCCATGCCACCAAGTACGACCTTGGCGGTGGGGTCCGCCAGCCGTAGCGAATCCTGCGCCACTCGAAGCATGTCTGTGTACTGTTGCGGGTAGCTGCCCCAGCAGCCGCCAAGGTCTATACCCACCGTGGGGTCCGTGTTGTCAGGCTCGTTGTAGAATTCCCAATGGTGCACGTTGTATGGCGCTCTACTGTAGCGATCGGCCAACGCTCGCACGAACTCGCCGAAAGCATCCAAGCCGGTTCTGTTGATGCCGATAGTTTTTGTGATGGGCCCGCAAGAGGTGATCGCAGCCCAGCCGGGATTCTGTCTGATCTCGACTATGGGGGCTATCCCCCTAGCGCTTACATCCTGAAACATCTGGTCATAGCCGCTGAAGTTGTACGTGGGCGGATCAGTGCGAACCGGTTCGATATTGGACCATCCAACCGATAGGCGCGCCCATTTGGCGCCGGCTTCTTGCATCTTCTGGGCGGTGTCAACGCCGGTGTAACTCATGGGATAGATACCCATTCGAGGGCTGGCCGTGTCGGCCGGCGCAGTTGCGTTGCAGATCCGGTGGACGTTCGTGTAGCTCTATTCGTGTTGCTTGGCGAAGTGATGGGTGTGGCCGTTGGGCTCGCTGCGGCCGAAGAGTCAATGGTAACTGCCGGCGGTTTTTGAGACGCGGACAACAATGATCCAGCGGGAAGAACCAGAGACAGTAAGGAAATGGCGATCGCGAGGACAAAAGCCTGGCACCGGTGTGACATAGTTTCCACCTCTTTCCCGTCCCGGCCCCGTGAGATTGAGCACCGGAATTCGACGGCCGTGACCGTCGCCCACGAGTTCTAACGTGATCGCTTCCACCGCGATGGGAACCGGGACATGTTCGCCGTTTTCCAAACAAACAAGAAAGGTATCCGAAGCCGGGTACCTCTCAACACCTCATCCACTATCATCCACCCACCAAGCCTGAAGAGGCCCGTAACTCCGGGGGGTATGCGGCATACTAGCATGTTTGGGTCGTTTGGTCAATAGCCTGTTTCTTTGTTTTTCGTGTCTTCTGAGTTGCAGGGCATACTCGGCGGCGGGCCTTTATTAGCTCCTACCTCCTATCCCGCGCGACCCGCAACTTGGTCGACAGACGGCGTATCGCTTTGCCCCGTTGGGGAGTCTAGCCTGATGGGGCATCGCTCATCGCGATGGCTGGCAGATATATCCTCCATTGCGGCCTCCCCAAGATGGCAAACCTGGTGAGCTGGTTCCCGGCAGCCGTTAGGATGTTGGCGACGGGTTCCACGGTAGTCGGCAGGGCAGCCCAAGCTAATACCAGGTCATCCCAGTAGTAGACCTTCAGGGAAGTCTCCTCCATCCCGACCACGTCAACATCGTCGTAGCGGACCGTGACAGTGAAGTTTGCCGGGAAGCCGGTCACCGGCGTGCCATCGGCTGTGGTCGCTTGGATGGCGAATGCCCTCCCCAAACTCCGGAACTCCCCGCTCAGGCCGGAGGCGTCGCCCGGCGTAAAGGTGACAGTGACGGGCTGGCTCACGGCGCCTGGCGGGAAGGTGATGGTGGTAGTGGGAACCCCGGCCGACGTGAGCGTGCCTCCAAAGGAGGGATCTACGACAGCCGTGACAACCGGATTGGCAAAGACCGTGGCATTCTGAGCCGAGCCAAGAACGGAGAGGCCGCCACCGGTGACGTCGGTCAGCCGATTGCTGGCGCCGTCGAACACAAAGCGGACGTTCGCTCCTGCTTCCGGAAGTGTTCCGGTCCGCTTGAAGAAGACGGTCCCCACGTCAAAACGACCAGTAGGTCGAGGCCCAAGGGTCCCCACCGCGTAGTCGATGCGACCGGTGGAGTTGTCTACCTGGTTTAGCAATTGGACGTCGAGGGGCGAGCCGGAGCTAACGATTCTCGAAGTGGGATTGCCGCTGGCGTCGACGACCTGTAAGCGGCCGGGGTCGTATTCGAGATGCGCTTCCACGCCATCGATCGCTTGATCTCCGGCTTCCACCGTCAGAGTGAGGCTGAACGGCGCGTCCGTGACCGTGATCTGGCCAGGTTCGAGGATCAAGCTCACGCTTGCTGTCCCGAGTTGGGGCGCCTGGAGATCCACCCCCTCGCCAGCGATTGGTCCCAACGGCGCCTGATTTGGTCTGGTGCTCGCCGGCGTAATGATATCCCCAAGCCGCCCGAAATTGCTGGCAAGCAGAGAGAAATCGGAGATGTTGATCTGATTCGAGTTATTGAAATCGGCTCGCGCATCCCAGCCGGCCTGGCCGAGCTGCTTGCCAAAAGCAGTGGCAAGGATGGAAAAGTCGGTGATGTTGACCATGTTGTTGTCGTCGGCATCTCCTTCGAGGAGGGCGCCAATGGTCACGGTATTCACGCCGCTGGCGATTACCACGTTCTGCTTCTTGCTGGCCAGGGTGTGCGAGTTCTTCGCTCTGATATCATAGGTGCCCGGCGACATGCCTGTTAAGGTGAAGCCGGCCGAGGCGTCCAGAGTTGGCGTAGCCTCGGCGAGCAATGTGGTCGTGCCGGGTGAATAGAACCGAACGTCCAGAGGAATCTGATATGGGAGGCCAGAGCCTACCTGTCGCCCCTGCAGGGAGACCGAGCCTCTTATGAGTGCGCCAACGACGTTGAAGGTACCGCTTTGAGTGCTGCCCAGCACCGAGCTAGAGGCGTTGGTCACGTTCGTAACGCGGTTGTTGCCCTGATCGGAGACGAAGGACACCGTCGAGGAGATCGCAGGGGCCAGAGCCTTTAGACGAATGACGCCGGCGGTGAACGTTCCCGAGGGTTTGACCCCAGAAATCTTGCCGACGGCGTAGTCTATGCGGCCCAGGGTGTTATCGGCCTGATTCAGAAGCGGAACGTCCAGCGGACTGCCAGGATTGACGATGCTGTTCGCTGGATTACCATTGATGTCGACAACCCGGAACAAGTCGGGGTTGAAGTTGACGTGGACCTCCACGCCATCGACGGGTTGAGAACCGGCCTGGACCTCAATTGTGATACTGAACACCTGACCGATGGTGAAAGTGCCCGTCAGAGGAAGCATAACCAAGGCTACCGGACCCGCCGGTGTTGGCGTCACGGTGGCTGTGCTGGTCGCGGTGGAGGTCGCCGTTGCCGTGCCAGTTGGTGACGCGGTCGCTGTTGCCGTGTCCGTAGGCGTGTTGGATGACACTTGGGTTGCCGTACTCGTCGGTGTTGCATTTGGTGTTGCGTTTAGCGTAGGTGTCGAACTGGGAGTGGCCGTACGAGTTGGGGAGGCTGTGTTGGTCGGCGTCGAGTTATCGACCGTGATCGTAAGTCTCTGATTGTCAGCCAGGGAGCCGCCTTGGCCCCGGCCTCCCACAACGTAGATGTTGCCATCGCCTGCTCTGGCAGCCCCGAGTAACTCTCTAACTGGCCCCCAGCCTGCGGGAACGGGTACGGCGCCAAGGCTGTCCCATGTGTCTGCAGCAGTATCGTAGGACTCCACGACCGCGCCCCCCCACACGTCGCCCCCTATGACGTAGATGCGCCCGTCGCTTCCAACAGCGGCTGCCGTTCCGCCCCGAGCCGTCGGCATGTCTGCCTTCCTCGTCCACTGATTCGTCGCTGTATTGTACTCTTCCACCGTGGCAAGAGCGATCCCATCGATGGTGCGGCCCCCGAAGGCGTAGACACGTCCGTTGAGCGCAGCGGCGGCACTTAACCCCTTACGCGCCGTGGGAAGGCTTGCTCTGGCCTCCCAGCTATTGCTCGCCGGGTTGTAGGCCTCAACTGCACTTAAGGATATAGCCGATCCGCCGAATCCGCCAATCGCGTACACCTTGCCGTCGGACGCACCGGCCAGTCCAAGGCCCTCACGCCCGGTAGGCATGCTGGCACGGGTCACCCATGTGTTATTGAGGGGATCGTATTCTTCGGTCGCACCTGTATATCGGCCGCCGTCCCAGCCTCCCACAGCGTAGATCTTGCCGTTTACGGCCCCGGCCGCCGCCAACGAACGCCGCGCAGTCGGCATCGACGAGACGGCAGCCCAGTTATTGAAGGTCGGATCGTACGCGTACATTTGGTTCGTCCAGACCACGGTTTCGTTGTAGCCCCCAATCACGTAGACTTTGCCGTTTGGCCCGGCAGCAACTCCCATTTGGTCCCTTGCCTGGGGAATAGGGGCCATCGAGGACCAGATCAACGTCCTTTGACCAGCGGGTGTCTGAGTTGGCGTTGGCGTGGCAGTTTGCGTAGATGTAGGAGTGGCCGTTGGCGTGCCGGTCGCCGTAGATGTGCGAGTGGCAGAGGCTGTAGCAGTGCCGGTGGCTGTGGCCGTCGCGGTCGGAGTGGCGGTCGGCGTGCTGGTCGCCGTAGAGGTGCTCGTGGGCGTCGGCGTCGGCGTTGCCGCACCGGCCACCACGCCATTGCTCGTCCCCGCCTCGCTCCACAGTCCGCCATCGTTGCGGGCCATGACCGATACGTAGTAGGTCTGCCCGCGCAGGAGATTGAGCCCGGAGCGAACCACATTCGTTACAGCCGAGTTGGTCCAGTTCACCACATCGGTTCCACCGGCGCTGGTGCCTATGGCGTAACGAAAGAGGTTGATGGCCGATTCTGGGTCAGTGGCCGACCAATTTGCGGAGATGGTGCTGGTAACGCCAATGGCCGAAGCGACTACGGTGGGCGCCGACGGCGGGGTGGTGTCGGCGATGTAACCGGCGTAGTCCACGGTGAAAGTCGGGCCGGAGTAGGGAGCGATCTCGACCCCATCTGCCCCCCGCGCCGACGAGATGGTGAGAGAATAGGCGCCCCGAGGGACAAGGGTGGTGAAGTCGTAGGTGGTGCGATAGTTGGTGGGGGAGACCCATTGGCCATCGCGAAAGTCCTCTAGCAGGGCAGGCAATTCGGACGCCTCAACCGTTGCGAAATAGTTCCAGCCAAAGGCCTTGCCTCCGATGGCGTAAATCCAGCCGTTCGACTCGGCTAAACCCAGAAAGAACCGCGCCGTGGGCATGCGTGTGTGGCCGCGCCATGTATCGGTCACGGGGTTGTACTCCTCCACTGTCGCGAGGGGTGCGTCGGCATCACCGCCCCCGATAGCGTAGATCCGGCCGTTGGCCGCCACTGCGCTTAGTTTGCCGCGCGCTGCGGGCATAGGCGCGCGGGCGCGCCAGATGTCGGTCGCCGGGTCGTACTCCTCCACCACGGAAAGGTAGCCGGAGGAGGGGGACGTCCCCCCGATGGCGTAGATGCGGCCATTTGCCTCCGCTACCCCGAGGCCGGTGCGCGCCGTTGGCATGGGGGCGCGGTCCCGCCATGTGTCGGTTGCCGGGTTGTACTCCTCCAACGTCGCGAGGGGTCCGTCGGCATCACCGCCCCCGATGGCGTATATCCGGCCGTTGGCCGCCGCTACCCCCAGAAAAGCGCGCGCTCTAGTCATGGGTGACCGAGCGCTCCACACGTCCCGCGCTGGGTCGTATTCCTCTACCGTCGCGAAGGGGATATGGCGGCCATCCCAGCCGCCGATAGCGTAGAATCGGCCGTTGGCTGCTGCCATGCCCATGTAAGCCCGTGCCGTGGGCATGGGTGCGCGAGCGCCCCAGGTGTTCGTCATGCGATCGTACTCCTCGACAGTGGCGAAGGCTGTGTCGAAAGCCTCCCCCCCTATGGCGTAGATGCGGCTGCTAGCCACCGCCACCCCGAGGCCATCGCGCGCCGTGGACATGGGGGCGCGGGTCGCCCAGACAAGGTTGGATGCCCCTTCGGAGTCAAAACCGGGAGCACTCTGCGTGTCCATTCCGCGGCTGAACTCCACATCGAAGTTTACGGTCTGGATCCCCACCGGACTTGGTGGCGTAAGAGTGATGGCCCGAACGTAAGCAGGGGCATCAACGGAGGGAGAGGTCAGCACCGGTGTGGGGGACACCCTCCCTTTGGTGTAGTCGTCGTCGTAGTCGAAGATACGCCCGGAGATTGTCGCCGTATTCGTGATCCCCCACCAGTTGCGCTGGGCGATGACATACTGTCCGGCGGCGTTATCGTTGTAGAGGTCGTACGAGCCCGAGTTGAGGTCGAAGTTGTTGCCCGAAGTCGTCGCCGGGATGCCGCCGCTCGTGTAAAGAGACCTTCCCCCATTGCCGGTGAAGGTGTTGCTGACCACCGTAGCCGCCCCTACTCGCAGCCCGTCGCCGCTGGAGTTGGCGATCAGGTTCCCCTGTACCAGACCGGTGGACACCACCAGGCCGGTGGCATTGCCCACCAAACGGTTCCCGGTCACGGTGATTGTCCCGCTGGTCTGGATGCCCACCCCGGAGGAACTCTCCACGTCGTTCCCCCGGACGGTGGACCCGCTGCCGGCAATAATGCCCCCGTTACGCACTGTGTTGGACAGGACGGACCCCGTTCCACTCATGCCGATGCTCCCGCCCGTGACGGCGCTCCCGCTCACCACGCCACTGCCGAGGCTGACGCCGCCGCTGACTGTGGCGCTAACCACCGTACCGCTGCCCAGGCTCACCGTGCCGCCAGCCGTGGCGTTTTCCACCGTGCCGCTGCCACTTATGGTGATGCCCCCGCTGCCGGTTGTTTGCCGCACCGCGCCGGCGCTGCCCAGAGAAATGTTGCCGCCGACTGTGCTAGAAAGCACGTCCGATTGGTTGCCCAAGGTCAGGTTCCCACTCCTGGTAACGCTGCGTCGCACGTGCCCCGTCCCGTTAGCAGTGACGGTGCCCGTAATGGTGCTGTCCAGCAGCCAGAAACCGGTGCTGCCAAGGGTGGCATTCACACCGCCGCCGGACACGGTCAGATGGGACAGGTGCGGTGTCGAGCTGTTGCTGACCACGCCAGCGGTCGCCCCCTGCACCTGCACGTAGCGCAGAATGCTCCCCGACTGATAGTTTCCATCGCCGTCCGCTACCGCGTCGGTGCTCGAATCGTCAAAGTAGATGCGGTTCCAGGTTCCGGCGCCATAGGGCATGAAGACGATGGGCTGGGAGGCGGTTCCGTCGGCGATGAGCGTCCCGCCCACGTTTAGTGCGTAGTTGCCATTGAACTTCACCACCGTTCCCGCTTGAATGGTCAGGGTCACACCGGGCGCGATGCCGAGGTTGTTCCCAGCGACTACGTAGGTCTTGTCGCTCGTCCATACCGTATCCACGCCGATGGTCCCACCCACATTCTCGACGCTGCTGCGAGTGGTCACCGTGAAGGCCACGGTCGTCGTGTACGAGTCACCGTTGGCGGAGAGGGCCAGAGTAAAGGGGATGGCATGGTTGTAGCCGGCCCCGGCGGCAATGGTGGTCGAGAAGGGCGTGCTGTTGGCGGCGGTCTGCCCGGATACGATGTTGCCGAAGCTGGCGGTACCGGTGACCACCGTAACGTAGGGGTCCGTCGTGGTCAGCGTGCCGGTGACATTTGACGCGTCAGCCCAATCATCGTAAAGGGAGACGGCAAGAGACGCTCCGGCGCCAAAATCGGGCCGCCCGTTTGGAGTGCCGTTGGCGGCGTAGCCGGAATAGGCAAGTATAGGATGGGGCGGCTGAACTGCCCTGGCGGCGTTGATACGTCCCGCCCCCATCTGTCCCTCGTAGCCGGGGTTGAGCGAGTCGACTGGATCGGCCGTATGGATGATCTGCGAGCGAATCATAGCCGGCGTCCAGTCGGGATGCTGGGATACTAGCAATCCTGCCAGCCCGGCGACAAAAGCCGAGGCCATCGAGGTGCCCGATGTGGTTACGTAATCACCGCCCATGGCCGTGGTCAGGATAGACGCACCGGGAGCCGAGACGTCGACCCACGGCCCGTAATTGTTGAAGACGGTGCGGGTGTCGCTAATGGTCGTGCCGGCGACGGCGATAACACCGTCGTAGGCGGCGGGATAGAACGGCGCGCCAATACCGTCGTTGCCCACACCGCTCACCACCACCACGTTCTGAGAGACGGCGTTGGCGACGGCCTCGCGCAGCGCCGTGGAGTCGGCATAGCCGCCAAGGGAGAGGTTGATGACTCTAGCGCCTTTGGCGGTGGCGTAATTGACTCCCGCGGCGATATCGGAGTAGTTGGCGAGTCCGGAGGCCTGCATGACCTTAACGGGCATGATGCGGCAGTTCCCGCAGACGCCGGCGATGCCGGTAGCATTGCTGGATTTGGCGGCGGCGATGCCGGCGACGAGGGTGCCATGGCCATTGTCGTCGGAGGGGTCGTTGCTGGCAGAGATGAAGTTCCAACCCCGGATGTCGTCGATGAAGCCATCGTTGTCGTCGTCCACTCCGTTTGCGGAGACATCACCGGGGTTTGTCCATAGGTTGGGAATCAGGTCGGGGTGACCCAGATCTACGCCGGAGTCGACAAAGGCAATGATTACGCCTGACGTACCGGTAACCACGGACCAGGCTCCCTCGACCTGAATTTTGCTGAGCGCCCACTGCTCTTGGTAGCGCGGGTCGCGGGTCGAGACCGTCGGGCTCGGCGTAGCCGTATTCGTAGCCGTCGGCGTTCTCGTAGCGGTCGCCGTAGCCGTGCTCGTGGGGCTTGGCGTGGCCGTTCCCGTTGCTGTCGGACTCGCCGTGGAGGTGCTGGTGGGCGTCCGCGTGGGAGTGGGCGGGTCTGACTCGAAGGCGTAGACCTTCCCATCCCCCGAGCCGACGTACATCATCCCGTTCGCCACCGCCGGCGAGGAGTTGCTCCCGCTACCGGTGGAGTAGCTCCACCGCAGGGCCCCGTTGCTGGCGTCGAGGGCCGAGAGCTTCCCGCCCCACGAACTCATGTATACTACTCCGTTGGCCACCGCCGGCGAGGAGAAGTAGGACTCCACACCGGTGGGGGAACTCCACCGGATCTCTCCCGTGGAAGCGTCCAGAGCGTAGACTGACGAGGAGGCCACGCTTTTGCCCACGTAGACCATGCCGTTGGCCACCGCCGGCGACGAGTCGACCGAGTCCGTGAACGGGCGCGTCCAACTGGCCGCTCCCGTGGCCGCGACCAGAGCGTGCAGCTTCCCGTTCACGGTGCCAGAGCCCACGTATATCACGCCGTTTGCCACGGCCGGGGACGATGCGACCGTACTTCCCGTCGCGTACGCCCACTTCAAGGCTCCGGTTAGGGCGTCGAGGGCGTAGACCTTCCCATCGCCGTGAGACCCTATGTAAACCACCCCGTCGGCTACCGCCGGCGAGGAGAAGTAGACCTGCCCTGTCGTGAAGATCCACTTGAGTTGCCCGGTTGAGGCGTCGAGGGCGTACACCTTGCCATCCCAGCCGCCGAAATAAACCGTGCTGCCGCTCACCGCAGGGGAAGAGTCGACGATCTGCGCGCCGGCGGCGTAGCTCCATTTGAGGGCGCCGCTGGCCGCGTCCAGAGAGTAGAGCTTGCCGTCGTTGGCGCCAACGTAGACCACCCCGCCGACCACGGCCGGAGATGACTGGACGGCACCCCCTGTCGAGTAGGTCCACCTCAAGGCACCCGTGGCCGCATCCAGCGCGTAGACCTTGCCGTCCTCCGAGCCAGCGTAGACTACCCCGCCCACTACAGCGGGAGACGACTGGACCGAGCCGCCCGTGGAGTAGCTCCACTTAAGGCGCAGGGGAGGCGTGAGCTGCGTTTCGGCCGCGCTGTAGCCGGCGTGAGCCAGGTTGTAGCGGAACATAGGCCAGTCGGAGGCGGACGGGGTAGCGGTGGGCGTGGAGGTAAACGTGGGCGTAGGCGTAGGCGTAGGCGTCGCCGTGGCCGTAGCTGTCGCCGTCGGCGCCGCTGCGTAGACGTATACCGGGCTATCGGTAAGCTGGGACGCTTGGGCAAGGCTGATGGAATTACCCAACTTGTCTCTGGCCGATGCCACCCACGAGGGTAGGGTGACGGTCACTGTGATATTCCACCTGGAATTGTCTCCCTGAGCCCATTGCCCCTGATTCTGCGCCCATAGCACCCCGCGCTGCTGACCGTCGGTGGTGTACTTGTAGCCCTCCACTACACACTGATTCCCGGCCGTTTGGCAGACCACGGGAAACTGGCCGGCAGTGACTTCCGAGGCAAGACTGCCGACAAAAGTAGCGGTCTGAAACTCACCAGCGGCAAACGTATAGGCCCGATAAGAATCCTTCGGTGTGTAATCCGAGTTTAGCAGCCCGTAATGGACATCTGTTCCCAGCCCGGTAGCCGCCGACGAATCCGCCAAAGCAAACCAGGTCAGGGCCTGGACGTCGGTATAGATGGCGCGGGCAAACAACTTGGGAACGTACCGCGCCTGCCGTTCGCCGAAATCGGCATCGTTGACCGAGTACGTCCAGCTCGATTCCGTCAAGATTACGGGTTTGCTCACCCCCTTGTTCAACATTTCCTGGCGAATCTCGCCCACTTTGCCAAGAACGTCGTAGCCGTAGGCGCCATAGTTGGGACCCTGACTCGAGAAAAAGTGAACGTTCGCAAAATCGAAATAGGGCGACGCTCCCAAGTCGAGGATGTTCGTGAGGAAGTTGTAGTTGAAGATCGACGGTTGTTGCTCGTGCGCCAGGCCGCCAAGTACGACTTTGGCCGTGCTATCCGCCGCCTGCAGCGAATCGTGCGCTTTGTGGAGCATGTCTGTATACTGTTGCGGGTAGCTGCCCCAGCAGCCGCCAAGGTCTATACCCACCGTGGGGTCCGTGTTGTCAGGCTCGTTGTAGAATTCCCAATAGTGCACGTTGTACGGCGCTCTACTGTAGCGATCGGCCAACGACCCCACGAACTCGCCGAAAGCATCCAATCCGGTCTTGTTGACACTGACAGTCTTGGTTATGGGTCCGCAAGAGGTGATCGCCGCCCAGCCAGGATTCTGCCTGATCTCGACTATGGGGGCTATCCCCCTGGCGCTCAAATCCTGAAACATCTGGTCATAGCTGCCGAAGTTATATGTAGGCGGATTGGTGCGAACTGGTTCGATAGTGGACCATCCTACCGAAAGGCGCGTCCATTTGGCGCCGGCATCTTGCATCTTCTGAGCGGTGACGACGCCAGAGTAACCCATGGGATCGATGCCCATTCGAGGGCCGGCCATGGTCGTCCCTGCTAGCGCTGCAAACCCGGTGGACGTTCGTGTAGCTGCGCTCGTGCTGTTTGGCGTGATGGTGGGTGTAGCCGTTGGGCTCGCTGCGCCCTCGGCGAATTGGCCAACTTTCTCGATGAACGCTATTGGGGCTTGGTTAGTGGCCTCACCTAGGCGATATCGATCCAGAATCGGAGCGAGCTTGAGACCTGAAGGATCAATGGTGACTGCCGGCGGTTGTTGGGACGCGGACAACAGTGATCCACCGGGAAGAATCAGAGATAACAAGAAAATGGTGATCGCGAGAGCAAAGAACTTGAACCGGTTTGGCACAGTTTTCACCGCCTTCCCGTCCCGGTCCCTGTGAGATTGAACGCCCGAGTTCGATGGCCATGGCCGTCGCCCACGAGTCTTCAACGCGATCGCCTCCGCCATGATGGGAGCCGGGACGTGTTCGCCGTTTTCCAAACAAACAAGAAAGGCACCCGAAACCGGGTACCTCTCAACATCTCATCCTCTATCCCCCGCCCACAAAGCCCAAAGAGGCCGGTAACTCCGGGGAGCGTCGGCATACTAGCATGTTTTGGTCGTTTGGTCAATAGCCTGTTTCGTTGTTGTTTCTCGTCTTCTGAGTTGCAGGGCGTACTCGGCGGCGGCCTTTTATGGCCTCTACCATGCTGACCGGGCTGGCAATGCCCCGGCCGGCGATGTCGAAGGCCGTGCCGGGCGCACCAACCAAAAGCGTCAGGCAGTTGCCTGACGCTTTGTCGTTTCTCGCCGAGAATTCAGATGCTAGCGCTTCGTGTACTGAGGAGCTTTCCGCGCCCGCTTCAAGCCGTACTTCTTTCTCTCCTTGACCCGCGGGTCACGGGTGAGCAGGCCGGCCCTCTTCAGGGCCGGGCGCAGCGTCTCGTCGGTTCGCAACAGCGCCCGGGCGATCCCGTGTCGAATGGCGCCCGCTTGCCCGCTGTAGCCACCCCCTGCCACCTTGACCACCGCATTGAATCTGCCCAAGCTGCCTGTGAGCCGCAGCGGTGTCAGAATAATGGTCTGGAGGCCCTGCCCGGGGAAAGCCTCTTCCAGCGCTTTACCGTTCACGACCACCGCGCCCGTTCCGGTCATGAGTCTGACTCGGGCGATGGCCGTCTTGCGCTTACCAGTTCCGTAAAAGTACTCTTGGTTGGTTACCAAATCACGCCTCCTCTCTCGGAGTTGTCGCCCGCGGCTCGCTCGCCGGGGACGCCGGTTGAGCCGCTCGTTTTTCCCCTTTCGCCTGAGCGCGCACCTGGGATTCATGTGGGTGGGTCCGACCCGAATAGACCTTGAGTTTCCTGAACATTGCCTCGCCTAATCGGTTATGAGGCAGCATTCCCCTCACTGCGTGCTCGATTACGCGAGTTGGACGGGTAGCGAGCATCTTCTCGAGCCGCACCACTTTCAGTCCTCCGTGGTACTGCGAATGCCGGTAGTAGGCCTTCTGGCTTACTTTTCGGCCCGTGAGGCGAACGCTGGCGGCGTTGACTACGATCACAAAGTCGCCCACATCCAGGTGGGGAGTGTACTGGGGCTTGTGCTTCCCCTTCAGTAGCTGAGCAACCTGTGAGGCCAATCGCCCTAACGTCTGTCCACCAGCATCCAGCACATGCCACTTCCGTTCGACGTCAGCGGCGCTTGCAGAATAGGTCTTCATAATTCAGTTTCTCCTCGTCGCTCCTGCAGATGGTCTTCTGTTACGTAAATATCAGCAGGATAGTCAACCTTCACAAACCATAGCCCATGGGGAGGCGCCGCCGGTCCAGCCGCTTTGCGATCACGTCCCGCCAGAACCTGAATGAACTCCGGCACGCTGAGCTTGCCCGTGCCCACCCAGAGGAGGGTGCCCACCATATTCCTCACCTGATGCGCCACAAAGGCATCGGCCGAGATGTCGAAGGTGATTAGCTCACCTTCCCGCTCCAACCTCTCCTCTAAAACTTCTCGCCTGGTGCTTCGCCCCTTCGCCTCCCGACCGGCAAACGCGGCGAAATCGTGCTGGCCCACCAAAAAGCCGGCCGCCGTTTTCATCGAGGCCAGGTCCAACCGGGCAGGCACGTGAAAGGCATACCGGCGCCAGAACGGAGACGGGCTCCGCCGGTTCAGCAGGTAATACCGGTAATGCCTCCTGGTAGCGCTGCGCCTGGCATCGAAATCCGGTCGCACCTCCGCAGCCGTCCTGACGACGATGTCATCCGGCAGATAGAAGTTTAGCGCTCCGACGAACTGGCTGACCGGGTATACGCTCGTGGTCGAGAAGCTCACCACCTGCCCCTTGGCATGAACACCCGTATCTGTCCGTCCGGCTGCCTTGACCCTCAAGGTTTCGCCGGTGAGTTTGTAAAGGGCTGTCTCTAGTTCCCCCTGAATGGTAGTCCGGTCCGGCTGAAGCTGAAAGCCAAAATAGGCGCTGCCGTCGTACTCCATCTCTAGCTTTAGCTTCCGCATGCTTTGATGTTTTCCAGCCCGACAAGTCAATGGCTTGCCGGCGAGGGCCGCGCCGGAAGTGGCTCAGGAAAAGGCACCGGTCGCGTTCACGGTAGGGGCGAACGGCCGTTCGCCCCTACGCGTCTCTGAGCCACGGCCGCGGACTTATCCTTCAACTGTAACCCTGCCGATGAACCATGGCCATCACCGCAAGCCTAGTCCACCAGCTCGATCACTGCCACCGGCGCTGCGTCGCCTAGCCTTGTGCCAATGCTGACCACTCGCGTGTAACCACCTTTGCGGTCGGCATATCGTTTAGCCAGCACATCAAAGAGCTTCTCTACCACCTGGGGGTCGAACATGTAAGACAGCGCCTGCCTTCGGGCGTGGAGCGAGCCGTTCTTCCCCAAGGTGATCATCTTCTCTACCAGCGCCTGCACCTCCTTGGCCTTTGCCTCGGTCGTCTTTACCTTCTCGTGGCGGAGAACGTCGGTGACTAGATTTCGATACATCGATAGCCGATGGCTGGTGGGACGTCCCAGCTTCCGTCCCGCTACTGCGTGCCTCATATCATGAGTGGGGGGCAATCTGGCGGCAACCCACCGGATTACTCCTGTTCCTCCTCTTCCTCATCATAGTCGTACTCGGACTCGAACTCCTCGTCCTCATCCTCGTCTTCGTGGGCAACGAGAGCGCTGCCGATCTCGCCTCCGCCCGGAACTTCACCAGTCGCGCTCATGAAGCCCCGCGAGACGAGACGCTCGCGAAGCTCCTCTAGCGACTTCCGACCGAAATTGCGCACTGACAAAAGATCTTCCTCGCTCATCTCCAGAACCTGGCCGACCTTGGAGATGCCGCTTCGCTTGAGGCAATTGTACGCCCTCACCGAAAGGTCCAGGTCCTCGATTGGAACGTCATAAACCTTCGAAGGAATAGCGGTAGGAACCAGTGCCTGTCTTTCCACCCGGGGCGTGGCCTTACCAAGCTCCCCGACCATGGCGAAATGGTTAACAAGGATCCGGGCGCTTTCGCTTAGGGCCTCGACCGGCGTGATCGTCCCATCAGTCCAGATCTCGATGTTCAATCGCTCGAAGGTTGTCACCTGACCGATTCGCATCTTCTCGACGGAGTAGCTAGCCTTTCTTATTGGGGTAAAGATCGCGTCGACCGGTATCATGCCTATCGGCTGCCCGTCTCGCTGGCTAGCGGGAATGTAGCTCTTGCCCCGCTCGACGCTAAGCTCAACGGTTAACGAGGCCTCAGGCGAATCGAGCGTCGCCAAATGGAGCTCCGGGTTTACGACCTCGAAGTCCGCCGGGGCCTTGATATCTGCCGCCGTCACGCTGCCCTCGCCGCGCGCCTCGATGCTCAGCTTCCCCGGCCGGTCGGAAAAAGAGCGGATGCGTAGTTGTTTCACGTTTAGGAGGAACTCAGTCGTGTCCTCCTTGACGTGAGGAATGCTGGAGAACTCGTGCTGCACTTCCTCTATCTTGACGGAGGTCACAGCCGCGCCACTAAGCGAGCTTAGCAGCACCCGCCGCAGAGCGTTGCCCAGCGTCACGCCGAAACCGCTTTCCAACGGGCCAATGGAGAAACGGCCATACCCCTCCGCGCTAACTGTCGATTCTATCTTCGGTATGAGTGTTTCCACAGAAAGGTCGCCTCCTCGGAGGCGAGTGCTCACTGCATCGTCAAATGCAGTTGCCATTGCTCCCTCCACAATTACTCTCAGTTGTCACCATCTGGCAGGATACTTGGGACGATGCGGCGGCCTGCCTGGATAAATCTCTGGGACAGACGCCGCGGACGCTGCTTCTATCGCGAATAGTACTCGACGATGATCTGCTCGTTGACTCTGGTATCAATGTCCTCCCGCGTTGGCAGAGATAGGACCCTTCCCGAGAGCTTTTCTATGTCCACGCTGAGCCACGTCGGAACGTTCTTCGCCGCGAGGTCCTCGGCGCGTACCTTGAAATACTCTAGCCCCTTGCTTTTCTCACGGACAGATACCGTATCTCCCGACTTCACCAAAGCCGAGGCGATATCGGTCTTTCGCCCGTTAAGATCGAAATGTCCATGGTTAACGAGCTGACGAGCCTGATTTCGGGAATCGGCAAACCCCATCCGATATACCACGTTGTCCATTCTGGTCTCGAGAATCTGCATGAGATTCTGTCCGGTCATCCCCGACCGCCGCTCGGCCGCGGCGAAATACCGCCTGAATTGCTTCTCCAACACGCCGTAAGAGTATCGCGCCTTCTGCTTTTCCCTGAGCTGGACCCCGCGCTCCGAGACCTTTCGTCTGCGGCCCGAGCGCATGCCCGGACCCATACCCCGCCTGTCTCTCTCCACGGCACACTTCGGCGTCAAGCATCTGTCGCCTTTCAAAAAGAGCTTCTCGCCAATGCGACGGCACTGCCTGCACACTCCACCTATATAACGCGCCATTTGTCCTCCTGTCCTAAATCCTCTACACCCTTCTGCGCTTTGGCGGCCGACAGCCGTTATGCGGAATAGGGGTGACGTCTGTGATGGTGGTAATCATCAAGCCTGCCGCTTGGAGCGATCGAATCGCCGCCTCGCGCCCACTGCCAGGCCCCTTCACGAAAACGTCGACCTGTCGCAGGCCATGCTCCATCGACCTCTTGGCTGCGTTCTCGGCAGCCATCTGCGCTGCGTAGGGTGTGCTCTTGCGCGATCCCTTGAACCCCGCGGCGCCGCAGCTTCCCCACGCCAGGACATTACCATTCGGGTCGGCGATGGTGACGATAGTGTTGTTGAACGTGGACTGAATATAGGCCCGCCCTCGCGGGACTACCTTCCGCTCGCGCCGTCTGGCTCTCGCCTGTCTTCTCTTATCTGCCATTTGACTCCTCGCTGCGCAACTAACGCTTACTTCTTCGACGTCGCCTTGCGCCGTCCGGCAACGGTCTTTCTTGGACCCCGCCTGGTGCGGGCGTTGGTGCGTGTCCTCTGGCCTCGCACGGGAAGTCCGCGCCGGTGCCTGATGCCCCGGTAGCAGCCTATTTCGATCAACCGCTTGACATTCAGTTGGACCTCGCGTCGCAGGTCACCTTCGACCCTGTGCTCGCGATCTATGACCTCCCGCAAGCGAGTGATTTCCTCCTCCGTTAGATCTCTCACGCGAGTGTCGGGGCTCACCCCTGTAGTAGCCAAAATCCTCCGGCTGATGGCCGGTCCGATGCCGTAAATATACCGCAAGGCAATCTCAATGCGCTTCTCTCGGGGGATATCAACTCCCGCAATTCGTGCCATAAATCTCCTCCTACCCTAGCCTTGCCTTTGCTTGTGTTTCGGATTACTGCATAGCACTCTCACCACGCCGCGCCGACGGATGATCTTGCATTTCTCACAGCGGGCTTTTACTGACGACCTGACTTTCACTATAATACCTCCGCTCCGTGTCCAAGTTATCCCTTGCGGCTGGCTTCATCGCTCCCTGAACTTGGTCACTTGAATCTGTAGGTTATTCTACCCCGCGTTAGGTCGTAAGGCGATAACTCGACCAGCACTCTGTCGCCGGGCAGGATCCTAATGAAATGCAGCCTGATCTTACCCGAGATGTGAGCGAGAACCCTGTGGCCATTGGCCAACTCAACGCGAAACATCGCATTGGGCAGGGACTCGACCACCGTTCCCTCTACCTCAATGACATCTTTTTTGGGCATCCTCACCTCAAACGGACGTTAAACTAAAGAGACGTGAGGATCTCCGCCTCATTCTCTGTAACCGCCACGGTGTGCTCAAAATGAGCCGATAGGCTTCCGTCTGCAGTCACCACCGTCCATTTATCTTCCAGAATCATGGTCCGCCAATCACCGGCGTTCACCATGGGCTCGATGGCCAGCACCATACCTGGCTTCAACAGAATCCCTCGTCCCGGCAGGCCGAAGTTCGGAATCTGGGGCTCCTCGTGCATCTGGCGACCGATACCATGTCCGACGTATTCCTTGACCACCGAGAACCCCTGGCTCTCGGCGTGCGATTGCACTGCCCAGGAAACGTCGCCCAAATGGCTGTTGGCTCTTGCCGCGGCCATGCCTGCGGCCAGGGCGCCACGGGTGGCGTCGATCAGTCTCTGAGCCTCGCCGGATATCTTGCCGACGCCCACCGTCATGGCCGCGTCTCCTTGCCAGCCCCGATAGATGGCTCCAATGTCCAGAGACACTATGTCCCCTTGCTGCAGGCGCCGCTTGCCGGGTATGCCATGTACGACTTCTTCATTTACGGAAACGCAGATGGAAGCCGGAAAGCCACGGTATCCTTTGAAGGACGGTTTCGCGTTGTGCTGGCCAATCACTTTGTTGGTCAGAGCGTCCAGTTCCGACAAAACTACTCCCGGCCTTATGGCATCTGCTACCACCTGCAAGGTTATTGCCACAATCCGGCCCGCCTCACGCATGAGAGCGATCTCCGCGGGCGATTTCAAAATGACAGCCATAGACGAACGGTCTCTTTGCCCGTTAGCTCCTCACCCCGGTCTGCAGCGCTTCGACAAGAGCCCTGCCGACCGAGTCTATCTCTCCCTCGCCGTCAAGCTCCACGAGATTTCCGGCCTTCTTATAATAGTCGATGAGAGGCGCGGTCTGAGCAAAGTACACATCCAGCCTCTTCTTCGCCGTCTCCATAGAGTCGTCAGCCCTCTGGTATAGCTCGCCGCCACAAGTGTCGCATTTGCCAGCGACCTTGGGAGGCAAGTTCTTCACATGATAGGGCGCTTGACAGTTTCGGCAGATCCATCTGCCTCCCAGCCGGCTCAACAGCTCGTCGGTCGAAACCTTGATGTAGGCTACCTTATCGATCCGCTGCCCCCGGGCGGCAAGAGCTACATCCAGAGCCTTTGCCTGATCGAGCGTGCGGGGAAAACCGTCCAGAATGGCTCCTTTGGCGCAATCGGCCGCCCCAAGCCGCTCGAGCACCATCTTGACGGTGACCTCGTCGGGAACCAGTTGGCCCTTCTCCATATAAGACTTCGCCAGCAATCCTAGTTCTGCGCCCTTCGCCTGCGCTTCTCGAAACAGGTCGCCCGAAGAAACGTGGGCTAAACCCAGCGCCTTGGCTACAGTCACGGCCTGTGTTCCCTTGCCGGCCCCGGGAGCGCCCAATAGAATGACGTACAACGGGAGTTCCTCCATCTCATGATAGTTACTTGGCTGGGACGCGCAGTGACACCCTTGCCGCTCGCCCTCACCCTTGGCGACGGCGAAGACCATTATTCAATTATACACGATTTCGCTCTGCCCCCGCCAGCTTCTACTTTATGAAACCCTCGTAGTGGCGCATCAGCAACTGCGCCTCGAGCTGCTTCATAGTATCGAGCACCACGCCAACCACGATGAGCAATCCCGTGCTGCCGAGCTGGAGCGCCTGCACGTTCGTGGCCTGGCTGGCCACGAACGGCATTATCGCCACAACCCCGAGGAAAACCGCACCCGCGACTGTTATCCGGTAGAGCACCCTGTTCAAGTACTCCGAGGTAGGTTGACCAGGCCTGATTCCCGGTATGAAGCCCCCGTACTTCTGCAAGTTCTCGGACAAACGCTGCTGCTGGAAGATGACCATCGTGTAGAAGAACGTGAACATTACCACCAGGAAGAAATAGAATAGCCAGTACATCGCATTGTTCGTGCTAAACACGTTGCCGATAAACTGGGCAGTGTTCTTGATCCAGGGAGTGGTCGACAGGGCGAAGTATGACGCTATCTGACCGGGAAAGACCATGATAGACATGGCGAAGATCAGAGGGATCATGCCGGCGCTGTTAACCCTTAGAGGTATATGCGTGCTCTGTCCCCCGTACATCCGCGTGCCCCTGATCCGCTTGGCATACTGAACGGGAATTCGCCTCTGGGCCTCCTGAAAGATGACGATCGCCACGACGGTGGCCAGACCCAGGACGGCGAAGGCTGCAAGGCCGACTATGCTGCCCCCGGTGCCACCGGCTAGGAGCGACTTTCCAAACATCGTCGGAAGTGACGCCACGATTCCACCAAAGATAATGATCGAAACTCCGTTGCCGATACCGTGCTCGGTTATCAGTTGACCAAGCCAAACGCAAAAGACCGTGCCAGCAGCGAGCGTCATTACCATCGCCAGGGTTGGCAAGAAAGTGTGGGCTGGCTGGCCGAACCACCATAGTACCATCTGTCCGTCAGCACCCTGCGAGTTCTTCAGCAGCGCCAGTTGCCCGTAACCCTGCAGGGCGGCCAGCGGCACCGTGAGCCAGTGCGTGATCTGGTTTATCTTATTGCGTCCGGCTTCACCCTCCTTGGACAGGGCCTCGAGCCGGGGGATTACCGGAACCAGAAGCTGCATGATGATCGAGGCGGTGATATAAGGATACACGCCCATCGCCGCCACACTAAAGTTCCGCAGCGCCCCCCCGCTGAACAGGTCCAACATGCCCAGCAGGGCGTTGTTCTTGAAGAGCTCCTCCAGCGCCGCGATGTTGATGCCCGGCACGGGAACGTGCGCGACGAACCGGAAGATCACCAGAATCCCGAAAGTAAACAGCAGCTTTCGGCGCAGGTCGGGTAGCTTGAATGCGTTAAGTAGCGCTTGCAGCATTTCCCGGTTCCTCCACTCTTCCCCCCGCCTCCTGAATCTTGCGACGAGCGATCTCCGAGAACTTGTCGGCGGAAATCGCCAGCGGCCGCGTCAGCTCGCCTGTTCCCAGTATCTTGATTGGGTGCTTTGGCGACCTGACGAGGCCCGCAGCCATGAGCTGCAGGAGGCCCACCGCCGTATTTGGCTCGAAAACGTTGAGGGCGCCCACGTTTACGAGAGAGTATTCGACCTTGAAGATATTCTTGAACCCGCGCTTGTAAGGTAACCTCTTGATGATGGGCAACTGGCCGCCCTCGAAACCGGGCCTCACGCCACCGCCGGCGCGGGCCTTCTGGCCCTTCGTCCCTCGCGTTGCCGTGGTGCCATGGCCGCTGCCATTGCCACGGCCAACCCGTTTTCTCGCATGCCTCGCGCCCGCTGGAGGCACTAACTCATGAATTCTCATTGGACTTCCTCAACCCTGACTAGATGTCTTACCTTCTCCGTCATACCGCGCACTGTCGGCACATCCTCTTGCTCCACGCTCTGCTGGAGACGGCGAAGGCCCAGAGCCCTCAGCGTCGCCCGCTGATCCCGGGAATAGCCAATGGCGCTCTTGATCCACGTAATTCGCACTTTTCCCACTGACCTAACCCCCTCTGCCGGTTGCCGCCATCCTCCGGCTCCGTTTCGCCATCTCGACTTCCGGTTTCTTCAGTTGTGACAGCGCGTTCATTGCCGCCTGAACCACGTTTATGGGGTTAGCGCTGCCGAGAGACTTGGTGAGAATGTCCTTGATGCCCGCCAGCTCTACCACTGCCCGCACTCCGCCACCGGCAATGACGCCGGTTCCCGGCGCCGCCGGCTTGAGAAGTACTTGGGCCGCTCCGAACCTGCCTATGACCGTATGAGGTATCGTCGTTCCCACCAACGGCACTTCAAGAAGGCGTTTCTTGGCGTCTTCGGCGCCCTTGCGAATCGCGTCGGGCACTTCGTTCGCCTTACCCAGACCAATGCCGGCGATGCCCTTGCCATCGCCGACGACCACCACCGCGCTGAAGCTGAAGCGGCGACCACCCTTCACAACCTTGGCAACACGGTTTACCTGTACAACCCTTTCTTCAAGGGAAAGCTCGCTCGTCTCAATTCTCGCCATAATCTCTCCTCAAAGCCAACGACTCAAAAAACGAGTCCGCCTTCTCTCGCGGCTTCGGCCAGAACTTTGACCCTGCCGTGATAAAGAAAGCCACCTCGATCGAAAACTACTTCGCGTATGCCCTTCTCGAGGGCTCGCTTGGCAACCAACTGCCCGACGAGGGCAGCCTCCGCCGATTTGGTCTTGCCCTCCAGAAGTGACTTCACCTCTGGTTCGAGAGTCGACGCCGCTACCAACGTATGGCCGGCAATGTCGTTGACGATCTGGGCATAAATGTGCGACAAGCTGCGGTACACCGCCAGTCGCGGTCGGGTTTCTATTCCCATCAGGTGTTTCCTGACTCTGGCATGCCGCCTCTTTCGCGCTTCTCTGGAATCGACCTGCTTGATCATTAGGATTACCTCTTACTTCTTCTTGCCGCCGGCCTTACCAGCCTTGCCGGCCTTCAGCTTGATCCTTTCGCCTTGGTAGCGGATGCCCTTGCCTTTGTACGGCTCTGGCGGCCTGACTGCCCTCAATCGTGCTGCCACCTCGCCGACGAGCTCCTTATCGATCCCCCCAACCTGCAGCCTTGTCGGCGTGTCTACGTTAAAGGTGATTCCCGGTGGAGGAACGACCTCGACGGGGTGTGAATATCCCAACATAAGTATCAATTTGTCACCGGATCTTTGAGCCCTATAGCCGACGCCACTGATCTCGAGGCCCTTTTGGAACCCCTGTGTCACACCCTGAACCATGTTGGCAACCAAAGACCGCGTCAGTCCGTGCAGCGCACGGTGGGTGCGACTCTCGCTGGGACGACTCACTATTATCTGGCCATCAACTCGCGCGATAACCATCTCCGGGTGGAGCGTCCTGGTGAGCTGGCCACGGGGGCCCTTCACTGTCACCACATTCTGCTGGATGTCTACCTCGACGCCCGGTGGGACCGGTATCGGGGCGCGACCTATCCTCGACATCTTCTTGCCTCCTCACGGCGTTCGTCCCACCGGACCTTTGTCCGAGGGCCTTCGCCTACCACACGTAGCATAGCACCTCACCGCCGACCCGATTCCGCCACGCCATCTGTCCGGTCATGACCCCCATAGGCGTCGAAAGAATCGCGATGCCCATGCCACCGTATACTCGTGGAATCTCCGCCTTCTGCACGTAAACCCTCAAGCCCGGCTTGCTGACCCGTTGGAGTCCAGTCAACACCGACTGTTTCTTCCCCTGGTAGCTAAGCTGCAGCTTCAAAAGCCTCTGGACCCCATCTTTCTGTATCTCAAAATCCCTGATGAAGCCTTCGTCCTTGAGAATTCTCGCAATGGCGATCTTCACTTTGGAGGCAGGCACGACGACCGCATCGTGCTTAGCAGCAACAGCATTGCGTATCCTTGTGAGCATATCTGCAATTGGATCCGTAATATTCATACTTGTCCTCCTTGGGCCGGGGTTGCCATCAAATCCACCCGCCACCCACAAACCTGATGGGTTGTTTCTCTGGGCACCTACCAACTGGACTTGGTTACGCCAGGAACTTCGCCAGCCAGGGCCAACTTGCGGAAACATATTCTGCACATGCCAAATCTCCGCATGAAAGCTCGGGGACGCCCGCAAACCCGGCACCGGTTGTGCTGCTGCACCTTGAATTTAGGTTCCCTCTTTGCTTTAACGATCTTGCTGACTTTGGCCACTTTTCCTCCGTATCAACTGACCTAGCTTCGGCTGAATGGCATTCCCATCAACTCGAGCAAGCGACGCGCCTCCTCGTCGGTGCGAGCCGACGTAACGATGGTTATCTCCATTCCCCGTATCTTGTCAATCTTGTCGTATTCAATCTCGGGGAATACCAGTTGCTCTCTAATGCCCAAGCTATAATTGCCCCGTCCATCGAATGACTTCGCCGACACGCCATGGAAATCTCGAATGCGGGGAAGGGCAGCATTGATAAACTTGTCCAGAAACTCGTACATTCGCTCTCCCCGAAGAGTGACCATGGCGCCAATTGGCATTCCCGTACGTAGACGGAACGCCGCAATGGATTTCTTGGACCTGGTGATTACCGGATGCTGGCCGGCTATCTGCGCCAGGTCCTTGGTTGCCGCTTCCATCGCCCTTGGATTCTGAATGGCTTCGCCTAGGCCGATGTTGACGACAACCTTGTCCACCCGCGGCACTCGCATCGGATTCGAATAGCTGAAGTCCCGCATTAGGGCCGGGACGGCCTCCTTGAGGTACCTTTCTCTTAGTCTGCTAGCCAATATGCTTCCCCCCATCGGGCTGGATCCCGCTCTGCCATCTGGACTGGGCGAACGCCTGTTCACCCCTACCTTTGCCTTCCGTAGGGGCGAATCCTTCGGCTGAAGGATTCACCCCTACCCGTACCTACGGCAAGCATTTTCCAGCCGCACACTCTTAGTCTATAGTCTCGCCACAGGCCCGACAGACCCGACTCTTGGCCCCGCTCTCCGGGTAGACGCTGCCAACCCGCGTGGGCTGGTTACATTTCGAACAAACAAGCATGACGTTCGAGATGCCAATCGGCGCCTCTTTCTCGATGATTCCGGCCTGCCTCGCGATCCCACGAGGTTTCATATGGCGCTTCACGATGTTCACGCCCTCCACCAGCAGCTTGCCGTCCTTGGGAATCACCCGGTGGACCTTGCCTCTCTTGCCTTTTTCTTTACCGGCGATCACCAAAACCGTATCATTCTTTCGTATCGTCACCTTTATCTCCTACAGAACCTCGGGCGACACAAACACCATCGTCCCGCGTAGGGGCGAATCCTTCCGCCGAATGATTCGCCCCTACGAATGCCGTCATAGAACCTCGGGCGCCAGAGACACGATCTTCATGAAGTTCCTGTCTCTCAGCTCCCTCGCCACCGGACCGAAAATGCGAGTGCCCTTCGGGTTCAGCTTATCCGTTAGGATTACTGCGGCGTTCTCGTCAAATCTGATATAGGACCCGTCCGGCCTCCCATATTCCTTGGCTGTCCGCACGACCACTGCCCGAACCACGTCGCCCTTCTTGACAGCGCCGTGAGGTGTGGCCTGCTTTACAGAGCCAATGATGACGTCACCGATGCGTGCGTATTTCTTGGCGGACCCTCCCAGCACGCGGATGCACATAATGCTTTTCGCGCCGGTGTTGTCCGCGACCTTCAGCCTAGTAAGTGCCTGGATCACGTCAAGAGTCTCCTTCTAAAGCAGCCTCTACTTGGCCTTACTCAATTTCGGTGGGCTTTACTTCGGCGACATCGCCCTTGGTCAGGACCTCGACCACTTTCCATGCCTTGTCCCTGGAGATCGGACGTGTTTCCATGAGACGCACAATATCGCCCATATGGCAGGCGTTCGCCTCATCGTGAGCCTTGATCCGGCGTGTGCGCCGGATCACCCGCCTGTACAGGGGGTGCTGCTTCGCCGTCTCCACCGCCACGACGACGGTTTTCTCCATCTTGTCGCTGACTACTCGCCCAACCCGTGTCTTGCGATTCTTCTGCACCCTTAACTCCTCATTCGGTTTCGCCGCCCAGCTCACGCTCTCGCATCAGCGTCACGATTCGCGCTATTCGTCGCTTGACTCGCGGGATCTCCCGATAGTTGTCCAGTTGCCGCGTAGCATGGCGAAACCTGAGATTGAATAGCTCTTCGTGGGCCTGCTCGAGCCTGCGAGCGAGCTCGGCTTCGGCCACACCACGTAATTCCTTAACCTCTTCCCTCGTCTTCACTCTATTCAGCTCCTGCTTCCGGGGCGCCCGCTGGCTCTGCCGCTTCCTCTGCCACGGCGGCGAGGAACCTCGTATCTATGGGAAGCTTATGCCCGGCCAGACGCAACGCCTCACGGGCAATGTCCTCTCGCACCCCACCCACCTCGAACAAAATACGACCCGGTTTCACCACGGCGACCCAATGGTCTGGTGCGCCTTTGCCACTGCCCATTCTCGTCTCCGCCGGCTTCGCCGTGACTGGCTTGTCGGGGAAAATACGAATCCACACTTTGCCGCCACGCTTCATGTGATGGGTAATCGCCCGCCGTGCGGCCTCGATTTGACGTGAGTTTATCCAGGCGGCCTCCAAGGCCTGAAGCGCAAACTCACCAAAGGCTAGCCGATCTCCGCCCTGCGCTAATCCCTTCCGGCGACCACGATGAACTTTACGATGCTTCACCCTCTTAGGTTGTAACATAACTCCTCCTGAGATCTAGCCGACGGAGCGCTAGGGTGTGGCGACCTCTTGCACCCGGGCCGGCTGGCTGACCTTCTTCGGCTCTGGCAAGATGTCTCCCTTGTAGATCCAGACCTTGATCCCCACTCGCCCAAAAGTTGTGCGCGCCTCTGCCGTACCATAATCGATGTTCGCCCTAAGCGTTTGCAGAGGAACCTGCCCCGACCTTTCGGTTTCGCTTCTCGACATCTCTGCTCCGCCCAGCCTTCCCGCCACGATAATCTTGATGCCCTTGGCACCCCGCTGCATTGAGCGCTGGACAGCCTGCTTCATCGCCCGCTTATAGGCTACTCGTCGCTCGAGCTGCTCGGCGATATTGCGCGCTACCAGAGCAGCCTCCAATTCGGGAACGCGGATCTCCTGAATGCTGACCCGCACCTTCTTCCCCGTTAGCCGCTCCAACGAGTTCTTGAGCTCGTCGACCTTGGCACCGGCCTTCCCGATCACAATGCCGGGCTTTGCCGTATGGATCGAAATCGCCACTTGGTTGGCTCCCCTCTCGATCTCGATTCGAGGGATGCCGGCATCACGAAGTTTGGTCAGAATCGATCGCCTGATCAACAGGTCCTCGTGCAGCAGGTCGGTGTAGTTCCTCCCGGCGTACCAGCGACCCTGCCACGCCTTGTTTATCACCAGCCTAAATCCAGCGGGATGTACCTTCTGTCCCAATCAGACCTCCTTATCTCCCACACTAACAGAGATGTGGCTCGATCGCTTCAGGATGGGCCTCGCACGTCCGTGAGCTGCCGACCTGATCCGCTTCAGCGTCGGACCCTTGTCGACACAGATAGACATGATGAACAAGTCCATAGGCGCCATTTGATAATTGTTCTCCGCGCTCGCCGCCGCCGACGCCACTGCCTTTGATACCGCCCTCGCCGCCGGCGAAGGCATGTACTTCAACACGGCAAGCGCCCGATCCACCTTCATGCCGCGCACTGTGTCGACAATCAGGCGCATCTTCCGCGGCGAAGTCCGTATGTATTTCTCGGTTGCCCAAGCCTCCATCCAACGCTCCCATCGAGGGGTCGACTGTGGTGGCCTGAGCCACCCTCTCCCCTGCTATTTCTTCTTGACTGCCGTCGTTCTCTCCGACTTGTGCGAATGGCCGCGAAAATGCCTGGTCAGAGCGAACTCGCCCAGCTTATGCCCCACCATGTTCTCCGTCACAAAGATGGGCACGTGACGCCTTCCGTCGTGGACGGCGATCGTATGACCCACCATTTGCGGGAGGATCGTGGAGGGGCGCGACCACGTCTTTATGACCGCCTTCTGGCCGCTCCGGTTGATTGAGTCGATCTTTCTCATTAGATTCAAATCGACGAACGGGCCCTTTTTGGTCGACCTTCCCATACTTGTTCAGCCAGCGCAGGCCTGCAACTAGCCATAGCGGCTCCGCTGCCCTCGTCCTACCTGGCCTTTCTCCTCCTTATGATCATCTTGTCTGTTACCTTATTGTGCCTCGTCCGGTAACCCATGGCGGGCTTGCCCCAAGGTGTCTTCGGTCCCGGCATACCGACTGGCGCCTTCCCCTCACCACCACCATGGGGATGGTCGCGAGGATTCATCGCCGACCCACGAACTTCCGGCCTCCGACCGGTCCAGCGCGTTCGCCCGGCCTTGCCCAGCTTTATATTCTCGTGCTCGATATTGCCCAGTTGGCCGATAGTGGCCGAGACGTCGATCCGCACCCGCCGCATTTCTCCCGAAGGCATACGAAGCGTGGCGTATTCGCCCTCCTTGGCCATGAGCTGGGCTGCCGCTCCGGCGCTACGCACCAACTGCCCGCCCTTTCCCTTGCGAAGCTCGATATTATGGATGAGCGTTCCCGTGGGAATCGCGCTTATCGGCAAGGAGTGGCCAGGCTTAATATCGGCCTCCGGCCCGGTGAGAACGGCGTCCCCAACTTTCAGCCCGAGGGGGGCCAAAATGTATCTCTTCTCACCGTCTGCATACTGCAAGAGTGCTATGCGGGCTGACCGGTTCGGATCGTATTCAATCGCCACAACCTTGGCCGGGACGCCTACCTTCTCCCGCTTGAAGTCGACGACCCGATACTGTCTCTTGGCGCCTCCGCCCCGATGCCGCACCGTCACCTTGCCCCGAACATTGCGTCCGGCCTGCCTCTTCAAAGGCGCGAGGAGTGATTTCTCGGGGGCCTTCCCGGTGAGCTCCTCGAAGGTCGCCCCGGTCATGCCTCGACGGCCCGGAGATGTCGGCCTATACGTCTTCAATGCCATGCTAACTCCTTCTAGGTAGCTATCAGTCCTTCTTTGGAAGGACCGTCAGCTTCATGCGGATAACTACACGCCCTCGAAGAGCTCGATCTTCTGACCCGTTTTCAGGGTTACTATGCCCTTTCTCCAAGCGGCAGTCTGAACCTGACGCTTGCCGACCCTTCTGGTCTTGCTGGGCATCCGGCTCACCGCCACGTCGACGACGTTAACGTTGAAGGCTTTCTCGACAGCCTCTCTTATCTGCATCTTGTTGGCGCCCTTCGCCACCTCGAAAGTGTACTTGCTCTGGTCCAACATTCCTGTGGACTTCTCGGTAACGATGGGAC
>JACPQF010000026.1 GCA_016190625.1 Chloroflexota bacterium
GCAGAGACCCGCGAATTCTGTCCCCACTAGGAGGTCTGAATTGTTTGCCAGACCTGCTGTTGCCCCCCACATAGTGCCAAAAAGCGGATGCGATTCCCCACCGCTTTTTCAAAAGGGGCTTTTCGGCTGCGCTTCTAGGCATCCGGGTGCGCCGAGCAGCGTGGCGAAGCGTTGCGGGCGGGAGAGCATGAGGGCGAAAGCCGCCCGTCCACCGTTGGACACGCCGCCGATATGGACCTTCGCGATTACTCATCGATCAGCCCCTCTTTTAGGGCGTGGGCCGCTATCTGCACCCGATTTTGCAGGTGGAGCTTCTCGAGGATGTTGCGCATGTGGTTCTTCACGGTGTTCTCGGTGATCACCAGGGAGGCAGCAATCTCCTTGTTGCTCATGCCGGTGGTGACGAGGCGCAACACCTCCATCTCCCTCGGCGTCAGGCTGTTGCCTGGCGAAATCGCGGGCGCCGGTTTGCGGGCGCGAACGGCGAACTCGTTGAGGATCCTGGTGGCCATCGTACGGGAAATAGGCGCTTCACCACGCGATACGCCCTCGAGAAGGCCGAAAAGATCGTCCGGCTCCATGTTCTTCAGCAAGTAGCCCCTGGCGCCGTTCTTGATGGCGTCGAACAGGTTCTGGTCGTCGTCCGAAACAGTCAGCATGATGACCGTGGCGTATGGCAACTCTTCCTTGATTCGCTTGGTGGCTTCGATGCCATTGCAGCGGGGCATGTTGATGTCCATCAGAATTAGGTCTGGTAACAGGTCTCTGACCTTCTCGATGGCCTCCAATCCATCTCCCGCTTCGCCGATCACCTGCATGCTGCCCCGGCTCGATAGCAGGCTGACCAGCCCCTTGCGGAACAAAGCGCTGTCGTCGACTAAGAGGATTCTTAGTGGTTCCATCTCAAACTGCCCCCTCTCGACTAATAGGTATCTTCAAAATAACCTTCGTTCCCTGGTTCGGCTCGGAGACGACGGCGATGCTGGCCCCTATGCTTTCCGCCCTCTCCTTCATGGTCTGCAAGCCGATATGCTGCCGCCCGTTCTTGAGAATCTGCGTGGGGTCGAAGCCCTGCCCGTCATCCTCGACGGTGACCTCGGCGAGGCCGTCGCTCTCGGCGAAGCGCACCCAGGCTGTGGTAGCTCTAGCGTGCTTCCTCACGTTGGTGAGGGCCTCCTGAATAATCCGGATCAACTGAACCTGGGCGAAGTCGGGAAACAGCCCTGCCACCTCATCTTTGGCGTCGAGATGGGTGTCGACGTGACTTTGCTGGGCAAACAACTGCAGGAACTCGCCAAGGGTGGGCAAAAAGCCTTTTCCCGTCCCTGTCGGCGTCCTCAGGCTCATTATGGCTTCCCTTACATCGGCGTACGCCGCTTGAATAACTTGGTCCATCTCCTGGTTGTCAACCTGCGCTTGTGTTGTGTTCTGCTTTTTTAACGTCTCGGCGAGGGTCTTGGTCTTGAGACTAAGGTACCCGAGAACCTGCGCCAGACCATCGTGCATCTCGCGGGCTATGCGGTAGCGCTCTTCGAGGACGGCCAAATTCTGCACTTCTCTGTACAGCCTGGCGTTTTCTATGGCGATCGCTGCCTGGTTCGCCAGTCGCATTAGCAAGTATTCGTGGCTATCGCGGAAATTCCTCGCTTCTCTGCTCGCCACAACCAGAGCGCCGAAGGTCCGATCCCCCATCTTCAGAGGTACGCCGAGATGCGCCCGCAGCCCCTCCGCCATTACGGCGCGGTCCACCTCCGGGTCGTGAGCCACGCCCATATCTGTTCCATAGTCGAATATCCTAATGGGCAGGCCAGTCGCGACGATGGTGCCGTTTATGCCCTGTCCCTGCGTGAGACGGAGCTGCCTGAGGGCTTCCGTGCGGCAGCCGGCGGTGGCCTGGACGAACACCTCGCCGCTTGTTTCGTCTAGGAGGCCAAGAATGGCCGCTTCCGTGCCAAGGAGCTGAGTCGCTTTCTCGACTACGGAGTTCAGAATCTTGCCCAGATCTAGCAGCCCAGATATCTCCGTCCCGACGGCGTAGAGCGCCTGAGCCTCTCTCTCCCGCTGCTGTATCTCTTCGGTTCTCTCCTCTACCCTGCTTTCGAGCTCCCGGTTCGCTCTCTCGATCTCCGCTCGCGCGAGCTGCTGCGCCGCTAACGCCTCCTGCTGGGCCCTGAACCGCTGCTCGTTTGCCGCTTCCAACTGGCGTTTCTGGGCGATCTCGAAGACGCGCAGGACGCGCACGATGAAGAAGGCGATGGCAAGGGCACATGCCGTCCTGAAGAGCTGAGGAGGGATGCCGACGGCGGAGAAGAACGAGTCATAATCGAGCGTCCAGCTCGGGAAATTGGGCATTGGTGGGACGATCAGGCCGGCGAAGAAAGCGTTGGCAGCAAAGCCCGCCGCAGCGAGATAGCAATCGCGATCCACGCCCATTGGTTTCATGCGCCTGGCGAGGGATCTGCCTTGAACGGCGAGGGCCAGCGCCGCCAGAATGGAGCCCGGAAGATAAAGGAAATAGCGTGCCGCCACATCTGCGCTCGGCATCCAGCCGCCGCCGGAGATATCGACCCGCAACTGCTCGGTGTGGCAACGGAGGCAGGTGATGGTTGCTACCTGGCCTCCGGCGGTGGAGGGCGAATACCGGGGTATTGTGACAGAGTTGACAATCCAAAGAACGAAAAGGGCAGTGGGAAGCCAGCGGAGCCAGCGGTGCTTTCGATAAGTGCGAACGATGAGGTCGGCGCCGAACTGGACGAGGAAGACCATCGATATGGCCAGCGCCGTGGTCTTGACGAACCGCAGGAGCGACAGATCCCAGTCCACTCCGGGCACGTGCGGCGTAATCAGAAGAAACATCTCCAACCACTCGCCGAGGCCGTGGAGCAAGGCAAAGACGGCGAGGTAAGGAAGACTGGCAGAGAGAACCAGGTTTGAGGTGCGCCTGGCCTCCAGAGCCACGGCCAGGCCCATGACAAAAAAGGCCAGCCCAGAGACGAAGAAGACAAGTATGACGTTAGTACTAAAGAATGTGGAGAGGGCTGCCATTGGTTCACCGCCCAGACTTTTCCAGACCCCATCATCTGGAATCGCGTCACACTACCACATAGTCATGATAGCAGAAAGGGCGGCTAACGGCAATCTTTTCGGGCTATGATCGGGCGTATGTGCAAAAGTTCACCAAACGCCGACCCGCAACACTCATATCATTGTCGAGCGCATAGTCGCCGACGCCGACGACATCGTCAAGAAGGTGCGCTTCCCCGATTGGCAGGCAACCTCACAGGGAGACCGATTGGTGCGGAAGGAGTGGCTCTATGATCAGATGTTGCTTCCGATTCCATCTTAGAGAAATCTGGTGGAGGGATCCAAAAGCTGGACTCGGCCTCTGATATCAGATAGAATACCTATGGGAGGACCAAAGCGCTGGGCGTTAGTCCCGACTTGGGAGTATGACGACTTCGTGCAATCGGGTCGCCGGCTCGGTCGCAGCCGGTCTGCTGCAGCCGAGGCAGGGTCTACCATGAAAAGCGAGACGTTTGAGATCCGAAGGCTGGTCAGCAACCGTGAGGTGCGAGTATCGGACCACGGCTACGACAAGCTGGCTACCGATGACATCTTCGTTCGAGACGTGATCGCAGGAGTCAGCGACGCCGAGTTGATCGAGGACTATCCCGATTACCCGAAAGCCCAAGTGTGCTGGCGCTGCAAAAGGACCGAAACGCCGGGTTCATCACGTCGTCTGGGGGATTCCGAGAAGCGCCGAGTCTCCGGCAGTTCTGGTCACGGCTTACCGGCCCGACCCCGCTAGGTGGACACCTGACCTCCTGAGGAGAAAACGATGAGGAAGCCTTACACAAAGCTTGTTCACGAAGGGAACTACGTTGCTGAGGTGGATGTAGATCTGATCTACACCGACGAGGGATGGTCTCCCTACCTATCCCTCGAAGATTCGGACAAGGTGGACGATGTGCGCGAGGCGTTACGTTGTGGCGATCTCCAGACCGCGGCTAGATCAGCAAAGGTGTTCAGCCTGACTCCGGTACGCGTCTGACGGCAGTGATCGAGCGGCGGATGGGGGTTATGCTGCGACGATCGTCACGGTAGCGGCCGGTCTCGCGCTGGCGGTGACTCCCGGCGGGACCGGCAGGCCGCGGGCGATGAGGCTCTCTACGTAAAGGGCAACAGCTTCCTGTATGTTCGCCAGTGCCTCTTCCTGGCCATAAGCCCACGTGCCGCAGCCGGGGAGATCCGGCGCCGATGCCGACCAGCGACCATCTTCTTCAGGCCGGAGCCTAATCTGGCAAGGTGTGGCTCTTCATGCAGTCCTCCCCACACGGGCTCAAAAGTACTATACCACAACCACCGACGCTCGCCCGGGAAAGGCCTGTGACGCCCGATGTCGATGAGCTCTACCGGCAAAGAGGCCGAGACCAATCGTGGGGCAAGTGATTGCGGCCAAACCGTGGGGTAATAGTTGTTCAATATGGTAGAATAGGCACGACGATCAAGGAGAAAAAGTCGGAAACTGATGGCTATTCTGCGAAACAGCGTGGACCAGAGGAAGTTCAACACAGAGGCGCATCTCCCTTACGAGTTGAGGCTCAAGGACCTCGAGATGGCGATGCAAGATGTCTACGATTTCTTCTTCGATGTGAACTCCCACCTTGCTGATAAGGGGCTGCAAAGGCTTGACGATATGCTTCGACCGGCGATCATGTCGGGCGTTCTCTCGGATATGCTCACCGCCAGCTTGGCCAAGCACTCACGAGTGCTGACCGAAAATCAGTATTTCAACGGGCATCCGGACTTGATTGTGCAGGGGATCTATCCCGGAAACGCCGTCAAGGCAGGAGATGATGGGGTCGAGGTAAAGACAACTCGCAAAGCCGGCGGCGCGGTTGATACTCACGGGGCCAGAAATCAATGGATGTGTGTTTGTGTACGATGTCGATAGCGAAAGCGAACCGGCCCGCGAGCGAAGGCCAATGACCTTTGTCGAGGTGTACTTGGGCCACGTGACCACGGACGACTTCAGGCGAAACCCCTGCGGCGAGCTTGGCACTCGCACAGCTACCCTGCACCGCGATGGGATCAAGAAACTGCGCGAAAACTGGGTCTATAGGGCTAATCCGTGCCGTTGACCTCCAACGCGGCCAGACATGGGATCGCCGATCGGGCCATATTGAAGTAATGAAAGTCCTTCTCGATGCCAACACTGCGGTAGCCGACAGCCTCCGCAGCGGCCAGCACCGATCCAGCGCCAGCGAAGGGATCCACCACGATGCCCTCGCCAAGCGGCAGTATGCCGCGAACGAGGGGCCGAAGGAATGCTTGTGGTTTGAGGCTGGGGTGGGGAGCCAGTTCGCGTTCGTTCTTTCTCGTGGGTGCAGAAGCGATGACGTCTCCAAACGGTCGCTGTTCGGCCGGCCGCCGAAAGCCGCCGGTCCTCCATTTCCGCAGGTTGTCTTGTACTCTCCCCTCGATGGGCTTTCGGAAGACTACCCAAGGCTCCCACATCGATCGGGGCATCACACTCACGGTTTGGAACTCCAGGTGAGCGGCTTTGGGCCGATCGCCGCCTCGCATGGTCATGACCAGCCGAACGATCTCCCCCCGGCGTTCAAGTCCGGCGTCTGCCAAGGCGCCGGAAACGACGAAAGAGAGCAACGGGTTCTACGCTACGACCACGTTGGCGCCGGGCACTAGCTTGGGCAGCAGGAGACGCGCCCAGACGAAGAAGAACGTGCGCAGTTCCTCGATTTGAGAATCGGTAAGCGTAGTGAAACGGGGTAAAGGCGACCGGACATGCCCGTCGAAAGAAGGCGGTATTCGCCAGACTCCGCCCTTGCCAGCGCGGAGCTTAGACTGCTGTTCTGGCGTGTACTCCTGCAAGCCGTACGGAGGGTCGGTCACTACGGCGCTGATGCTACTGTCCTCTTGACTATCCAGCCAATCGAAACAGTCCGCATGGATGAGCTGCGCTCTACCAATGGAAACTGGCTCTGCCCACGCGGAGTCCAGCGCGATCTCCCGCTGGACTCCGCCCTGATAGTTGCGGGCCACCCGGTAAACCCCTCGCTCCTCGCGCACAAAGAGATTCGGCGTGTTGAGGCAGGTAAGATCTCACCGATGAGGTTGGGGTGGGACCGATAACCTTGCCCACCCGCTGTTCGATCTGCTTCACCGAGAGCGGCTCCGACGTATAGGTCAGCACCTGTAAGATGGCGTCGCGCACGCGCCCCGGAGCATATCTTGCTTGTTCCTCACTCATGCCGAAAGTATAGACGTCCAGACGTCCAATGTCAAGGGTTGGAAACCTCTTGACCAGCTCTTGCATGTGTTAAAATGGTCTATCAACCTATGGTAAGTCTTGTGAAGGAAGGTAGGGTCGAGTTGCAGACGTGGCGTAGATGGGTGGAGGAATGAGGCGATGGCCGAAGAGGGGCATCCGGTCCAGAAGCTTGGTGGTTTCCGGAGGCTACATGCATTGAGATCGTCGGCGGAACCTCGGGGGTTGTGGTTTTGACGTCAGTTTGAGTACACAGTTTACGCCGAGAAAGCCGACGGGACGCAGATCGAAGTCCACTCCGGTTGGTTTACGGGAGGCAATCATGCCCTGAGGGCAGCCCGATACCGGTTGGCGGAGCGATCAGTCCTTCCTGAGAAGGGCTGATTGCTGATACCTATCTAGCCCGCCACCGCCTGCAAAGTCTCCCTGATCCGCAGGGCAAGGTGGAGGGACAGGCGCGTCTCGGGGTCATCGAGGCGGATGCCGGCGATCTCCTCGATGCGCTGGAGGCGGTACAACAGAGTGTTGCGGTGGATGTGGAGCAACTCGGCCGCCTCGGTGGGACTGTTGCGACAGGTGAAATAGGCCTCGAGGGTCTTGATGAACTCTGCCCCGTTCTTGCGCTCGTATTCCTTGAGCTTGCCCAGCGCGCTACTGTAGAAGTCCTCGAGCTCCTGCGTCCCATGCATGCGAAACAGAAGACGATAAATGCCAAGTTCGCCGAAATAGGTCACCCGACCGGGGCCGAAGAGCCGTACCCCCATAGCCAGCGCCTGCTCCGCCTCGTGGTAAGACTCTCGCGGTCCGCTCAAGCCGGACCGGTGCCGTCCCAGACCCACGGACAGCCCGGCCTCGCCCAGGCTGGAGGCGATCTCCTGTCTCAGCCCCTCGACGTCCCGCTTTAGGGCGACGACTTCGGCAAGAGAAGGATAGGCGTAAATCACGATCACCCGGCTCGCTCTGGCGCCAATCAAGGCGGATGCATGGCGACGGGCCAGGCGCCGCTCGACGGCCTCGATGAGGCGCCCTTCCCTCGCCAGCGCCGGCTTAACCGAGCCGGACGATCGCCGTCCATCGGCCACACAGGCCTCCACCACCAGGGCCACGCATGGCTGGTCGAGGTCCCACCCGAATCTCTCCGCTCGCGCTCGCATTGCCTCAGCCGGCGGCAGGTCACTCGAAAGAAGATCGTCGAGAAAATCGCCGTGGAGCCGGTCCTCCGCCTCGGAGACGGCTATCTCTTTGACCAGTTCCAAGGCGCAGGCGGACGCCGCCCTCTTGGCCGCTAGGCCGTCCAACTCGTCCAGCTCATTTTCCCGACCGAGCACCCAGGTGTAGCCACGGATGCTGCCTTTCACGACCACAGGCGCCACCACGCTGGCCAGTCCGCCGACCTCGAGGGCAATCTTGGCCTTGGGGGGATCCGAGGAGCTCAGGGCCGCCGTGGGAAACAATCGCGGCAGGCCGCCGATGCTCGTCTCCAGGGCGGCGATTGCCTCTTCCCTGGCCGGGCCGTTCGGCGCTCCCGGTGGGGCGTGGTAGAACCTGATGCCGGCCTTGCCATCGCCCAACGCCGCCGGCTTGCCGGAGATCTGGGCGATGGCCTCTACGATGGCCGCCAGCCCCCGACCCTCGATGACCAGGTCGGTCAGTTGTCGCTGGATCTCCAGCCCCCGCTGGTGCAGCTCCGTCCGCCGGTCGACCACCGCCCGCGTCAGGGTTTGCTCGAGCTCTTGAAGGCGGGCGTTTCCCGGCAAGGAAAAAAGCGGCAGACCAAGACTCTCGGCAGCCTCCCTGGCATCTGTGTCGACCTCGCCTAGCACGGCGACTGCCGCGGCGCCCGTGTCCCCCAGCGAGCGAATGATCCGGGTCAGCGTGAGGCGCTCGTCCAGCGTTTTTATGGCCGACGTCGCTAAAAGGGCGATCTCACCACCCTTGACCGACTCGAAAGCAGGGGGGCGGGTCCTCAAAGTTACCGGCCAGGATACCGCTCGGGATAGCCCCGACCTTCCAGCGACGAGGTTGGTCCCCTCGGGTAACCCTAGTTTCCACATGTCTTCGACGATTACTTCCGCCATTGTACTACTAGCAGCTCCGATACTTGTCCGTGATAGGGAGACGCCTGTCCCGGCCAAAAGCTCGCGGCGTGACCTTCGGTCCCGGCGGCGCCTGCCTGCGCTTGTACTCGCTATGATCCACGAGAGAGAACACCCGCTTCACAACCTGTTCGTCGTATCCCAGGTTGACGATTTCCTCGAAGCTGCGGTCTTCCTCCACATAAGCCTGAAGAATGGGGTCCAGAACGTCATAAGGGGGCAGCGAATCCTCGTCCTTCTGGTCCGGCCGCAGCTCTGCCGACGGTGGCTTCACGAACACCCGCTCGGGTATGACCTCTCTATTGCTAAGTCCATTGCGGTATCTGGCCAGCCGGTACACCCAGGTCTTCGGCACGTCCTTGATGACCGCCAGGCCCCCGGCCATATCCCCGTAGAGAGTGGAGTACCCGGCCGCCATCTCGCTCTTGTTGCCCGTGGACAAAACGAGATTGCCGAACTTGTTGGAAATGCCCATGAGGATGTTTCCCCTGATGCGGGCCTGGAGGTTCTCCTCCGCCAGTCCCGGCTTAGTTCCGGCGAAGACGGCCGCCAGCATCTCCAGATGAGCCTGAAAGGCCTGCTCGATAGAGATAGTATTAAAGGCGATCCCCAGATTCGTCGCCAGAATCTCCGCGTCCTCCTTGCTGGCCGGCGAAGAGAAGCGGGACGGCATCGCCACCCCAGTCACGTTCTCGGCCCCCAAGGCATCGGCGGCAATGCAGGCGACAAGGCTTGAATCGATGCCGCCGGATAGGCCGACCACGGCCTTCTTGAAGCCGTTTTTGTGAAGGTAGTCTCTGGTGCCAACTACCAAGGCTTCGTAAACGTCCCCTGGGAACTCCAGTTGCCGATCCTCTCGCACGGGAATTGGCGGTTTTGGCAGCTTAACCTCAGGGACGGGCACGACGATCTTCTGGCACAGCCCGGTCTCGGCCTCTAGATTCAGCTTCTCTTTGCGCCGGCGCGGGTCGTGGAGCCGGCTGCGAAAGACGGCGGACAGGTCGACGTCGGCGAGGACCAGGTCTTCCTCGAACTGCCTGCCCCTGACGACCAGCTCACCTCGCTGGTCGACCACCATACTGCCGCCGTCGAACACCAACTCATCCTGACCGCCCACCATGTTCACGTAGGCGATGACCACCTGATTATCCGAAGCCCGGGCGGCGAGCATCCGGCGGCGGAAGTCCGCCTTCCGGTAGTCGTAGGGAGAGGCGTTGATATTGATAATGAGCTCGGCTCCGGCCAGAGCCTGCAGGGCAGTGGGACCGGTGGGATACCAGATGTCCTCACAGATGCCCACGCCAAAGTGGACGCCGCCGATGTCGAAGATCGGGCAGCCGGTCCCCGCCTGAAAGTAACGGTTTTCATCGAAGACGCCGTAGTTCGGAAGGTACTGTTTATGATAGATGGCGACCAGGCCACCACCGTGGATGATGGCGGCGGCGTTGAAAATGTCTTCCTTGCAGTCGATGCAGCCCAATACGACGATCAAATCCTGCGAATGGTCCGCCACCCGCTGCAAGCGCTCCATGTTGTCCCGAATGAAAGAGGGCTTGAGCAGCAGGTCCTCGGGTGGATAGCCGGGAATGGCTAGCTCGGGAAACGCCAGCAGGTCTACCTTGAGCGCGATGGCCCGGTCGATGGAGCTCAAGATCTTCGCCGTGTTTCCGTCCAGGTCCCCCACCGTCGAGTTGATTTGGGCCAGCCCAATTCTCATTTTTTGCATCAGAATATCTCGAGATACCTATCAAGTTCCCAGGTCGTTACGTAGGTCCGATACCCGTCCCATTCTTGCGCCTTCGCTTCGAGAAATCGCTCGTACACGTGCTCTCCCAAAGCCTCCTGCACCACCTCGTCGGTCTTCAGCTCATCCAGAGCCTCGCCGAGCGAGCCGGGAAGCATCCTCACCCGGCGCCGTCGAATCTCGGCTTCGTCGAAGGAGTAAAGATTCTCCTCCACGGCAGGTGGAAGCGGCAATCGCTTCTTCACCCCGTCCAGGCCGCACTTGAGCATCACCGCAAAGGCCAGATAGGGATTGCAGCTCGGGTCAGGACAGCGCAGTTCGATCCTCGTAGCGTCGAGCTTGCCAGGACTGATCTTCGGCACTCTGATCAGGGCCGAGCGATTTATGGAGGCCCAACTGACGTAAACCGGGGCTTCATAGCCGGCCACCAGGCGCTTGTAGGAGTTGACCAGCGGGGCAAGGACAGCGCACATGGCCCTAGCGTGGTGCAGTTGCCCAGCGATAAAGTGCTTGGCCACGGTGGATAACCCGTAGTCGTCGGCCGCATCGGCGAAGGCGTTTCGCCCGCTGTCGACAAGGGCCAGGCTCTGGTGGCAGTGCATGCCGTTGCCGGCGGTGCCGAGAAGGGGCTTGGGCATGAAGGTGGTGTGCAGTCCGTGCTGTTGCGCTACCGCTTTAAGGGCGTACTTGAAGGTCACCGCGTTGTCGGCGGTGGTGAGAGCGTCGTCGTATTGGAAGTCTATCTCGTGCTGGCCCATGGCCACCTCGTGGTGAGCTGTCTCCACCTTGATGCCCAAATCGGCGAGAACGTTTACCATCTCCTTCCGCACGTCGGCGGCCAGGTCGGTGGATAGGTCGAAATAGCCGCCGCGGTCGTGAGGCAACGGCGCTATTCGTCCATTCTCGTCGGGCTTGAACAGAAAGAACTCCAGCTCCGGACCGGTATTGAAGACATAGCCGAGGGCGGACGCTTCGGACATGGCCTTCATCAGGACCACGCGAGGATCGCCGGCGAAGGGCTCACCCCCTGGCGTGTACACCCAGCAGATAACCCGGGCCGTAGTGTTTTGTCCTCGTTCCCAGGGAATGACCTGAAAAGTAGAGAGGTCGGGCACGAGGTACATATCACTTTCGGCGATGCGGGCAAAGCCCTCGATAGACGAGCCGTCGAACCACTTTCCATGATCGATAGCGCTCGGAAGCTGCTGAATGGGGATGGTAACGCTCTTGACCACGCCTACTACGTCGGTGAACTGCAAGTTGACAAACTTGACTTTCTCCGCCTCGGCTTTCTTGAGAACCTCATTCGGGTTCACGTCTGTCCTCGGTGAGGCTAGTACCATGATTCCTCCTTTGCCTGCCGTGTCTCCAGCGTAGTGATTAGGCTAAATGCACAAAGTATTCGTCCCACGGAGTATACCACGCCTGCTCTGCGCACGTCTATGGGCAACCCGCCCAAAAATGGCCTCCACTCTCTTAGGCGCAATGCCCAATTTCAAGCTGATCCGACCGATCCGTCGGATTGGTCGGATCTCATTGAACCCGCCCCGCCACAATGCTATAATGGCGCTATAAGGGAGAAGGTCACCTAGCTCTGAGCGGGATAGGTGGGAAAGGAAGATCAGCCGTGGACAAGGGACAATTCATCGACAGGGACATGGTGATCAGCGATGTGGTCCGCCGTCACCCCAGGGCCACGGGCGTCTTCGTGAGGCACGGCATGGGTTGTCTGGGCTGCATGGGCGCACTTGACGAGACCATCGAGGGTGGGGCGAAGATGCACGGGCTTAGCGTCGATAAGCTGCTGAACGAGCTGAACGACGCTATCTCCAGCGAGGAGGAGGCGGCCTGACCTGATGTCACCCGCTAAGCGATTCGGCAAGGTTGAGGTATCCCCGGAGGCCGTTGCCACGATCGCCGGCCGAACGGCGATGCAGTCCTACGGCGTCGTCGGCATGGCCTCTCGCCGGCTAAAGGACGGCATCGCGGAGCTACTCCAGCACGACAGCTGCGGCAAGGGCGTAGAGGTCAGACTTCTGGATGGTCAGGTCTTCATCGATCTGTACGTCGTCGTCGAATACGGTACCAAGATATCCGAGGTTGCACGCAACATCATGCGCAACGTGAAGTTTGCCGTCGAACAATCACTGGGAACGCCAGTTACTCGGGTCAACGTCAACGTTCAGGACCTTAGAATCAGCGGCAAAGCCTGATAGAACAGTGATCGCTGCCCCGGTGGCGCATCCATCCTGCGAATAGAATTCGCAGGCTGACATTATTAGCCTGCGAATTTTATTCGCAGGAGATTCGGCGTACCGCTAGGCGAGGGGGAGTGCGGCCAAGAAAATGAGAGACCCAGAGGTAGATACTCCTCCTGGCGCAGTTGTTCTACATCATTGCGACGGCGCGGGTCTGAAGCGGGCTATGCAAGCGGCCACAGCCTGGCTCGAGAAGAACGCGTCCGCCATCAACTCGCTCAACGTGTTCCCCGTACCTGATGGCGACACCGGCAGCAACATGCTCCTCACCATGCAATCCACCATGAAGGCTGTCGCCGCCTCAACTGATGGCGACGTCGCAACGGTGGGTAGGGATCTGGCTCACGGGGCCTTGATGGGAGCCCGCGGCAACAGCGGCGTCATCCTTTCTCAGATTCTTCGCGGCTTCGCTCAGGGCCTGGACCGACGGCAGACCATCGACTGCGAGTCCCTCGCCGCCGCCCTCGCTGAGGCCTCCGCTACCGCCTACAAAGCAGTTAGCAAGCCGGTTGAGGGCACCATGCTCACGGTGGTCCGGGAGACGGCGGATGCCGCGCGAGTTGCCGCTTCGCAAACCACGGACCTGGTCGTCGTATTGGAGGCCATTTGCGCTGCCGCCAGGGCATCGGTGGCCCGTACACCATACCTGCTACGGGTGCTTCGGGACGCTGGCGTAGTGGACGCCGGCGGCCAGGGACTCTACGTCATTCTGGAGGGTATTCTGCGCTACCTGAGGGGCGAGCTAGAGGAAGAGGTGATGATTGAACTGGCGCCAGAGGCCACCGCGGCGCCTCGAGCGGCCGGCGCCACCGGCGATGACGCACCTTACGGTTATTGCACGGAGTTTTTGCTGGAAGGACAGGATTTGCCGCTCGACCGGATGCGGGAGAGAATAACCGCCCTCGGCGACTCCGCCCTCGTCGTCGGCGATGGCAGCCTCGTGCGAGTTCACGTCCATACCTTCGATCCCGGCGCCGCCCTGTCCTACGCCACTTCCATTGGCGTCCTTCGCCAGGTGAAGGTGGAGAACATGCAAGACCAGCACCGGGATTTTCTCGCCGCCTTTGCGCCGGCCAAGCGGACTGACGGTCTGGCAACAGTAGCGGTGGTGGTGGGGAAGGGCCTGAGCGAGGTGTTCACCAGCCTGGGCGCCAGCGCCATTGTGCCTGGCGGGCAGTCCATGAACCCGAGTACAGAGGAACTCCTCGCCGCCGTAGAGTCGGTGCGCTCCGACCGGGTGATTCTTCTCCCCAACAACAAGAACGTGGTCGCGACGGCAGCCCAGATCCCATCGTTGACGACCAAGGAGATCAGGGTAGTTCCCACGCAGACCATCCCCCAGGGCATCGCCTCGCTCATGGCCCTGAATGCGGAGTTGAGCTTCGAGGACAACGCCGCGGTTATGTGCAGAGCGGGAGACTCGGTGAGAACCATCGAGGTCACCAGAGCAGTCCGCGCAGCAGCGGTTAACGGCCTGCAGATCTGCGAGGGTCAGATCATCGGCCTTCTCGACGGAGAGTTGCTTTCGGCGGGAGAGGATTCCACTCAGGTTATTGGCCATCTCCTCGAGAGAGCCTCCGCCGCTGCGGGAGAGGTAATCACCGTCTACTGGGGAGCCGACATCGGGACCGCGGAAGCCGAGGGTACGGCCAAGTTTATTCGCGCCGGGTACCCCGGGCAGCAGGTGGAGCTCATCGAAGGGGGGCAACCCCACTATCACTACATCATTTCCGTGGAATAGGAGAGCAAATGACGACACACCGAGCCGCCTCATCCACGGGCCACGAACCTCGATCCGTGGACCCGACGAAGCCACAGTCCGTTCGCGTTGTCACCGATTCGACTGCCGACCTGCCTCAGTCCATCGTCGACGAACTCGGGATAACGGTGGTCCCCCTAAACATCCACTTTGGCGACGAGGTCTACAAAGAGGGGGTGGAGATCACCAATGAGGAGTTCTACCGTAAGCTCGAGGCCAGCGCCAGGCTCCCCACCACCTCACAGCCGTCCGTGGGCGAGTTCGAGGCGGTCTACCGGTCCTTGCAGCCGGCCGGCATCGTCTCGATCCACATCGCCGAGAAGCTGAGCGGCACCTATAACTCGGCCCGCCTGGCATCGGAGAACATCACCGGAGCGCAGATCGCAGTCGTCGACTCCCAGTCGGTCACCATTGGCCTCGCCTGGCCCGTCATTCGCGCCGCCAGAGCAGCAAAGGCGGGAGCCAGCTTCGAAGATGTGGTCAAACTGGCCAAGGAGACCATGAGCCGGGTCCGGCTAGTGGCAGCGCTGGAGACCCTCGAGTATCTGCGGCGGGGAGGGAGAATTGGCCCAGCATCGGCTTTTCTCGGCTCGCTGCTGAGCATCAAACCCCTCATTCACGTGCAAGAAGGCGAAGTGCGCCCCCTCGAGAAGGTGCGTACCCAGGCAAGGGCGATCCAGCGGCTCTTGGAGATCGCGTCTCAGTCGGCGCCCTACGACGACCTGGCAGTGGCCCATGCCCGTCGACCCGAGGCTGCCGAGGCGATCCGGAAGTCCCTTGGCTCCATCCACCCCTACGAGCAGATCCTCGTCGTGGAAATCGGGGGAGTGGTCGGCACGCACGCCGGGCCGGGGACCATAGGCATCTCCGGCACGAGAAAGAGCATTTAGAGGCCCTGTGTGAGACCAGATAGCCCCGATACGGGGGGGGACACCAAGCCACGCCCGGCGACCTCGACCGAACCTCAACTTCTGGCGAAGGTGCAGGAGCTGCTGAGAATACTGTCTCACGAGAAGAGACTCGGCGGCAAGGACAGCGCCGTGATCGGCGGCCTGGCGGGTTACCTGTCGCAGTGGAGGGAAAGGGTCGCCGCCCTGGCGGTCGATTCCAGTTACGTCGATCAGCTTCTCCGGCTCGTCGCCCCGCTTCACGATTACACATCGCTCTCAGTCGAGGAGAGGACCTCACTCATCACGGCGGCAGCCGCTGGCCTTACCCGGCTGATCGCGTCCGTTTCTCCCGCCGTAGCGGACCAGCCGGACAACAAGCCACGCTCTCCGGCTACCCTTGTCGGAAGGACAGCCTCCTCCACCCAGGACGTTGAGGCCGTTGGCTTCCGCCAGAACCGGAAGGGTTGTGAATCTGTAGGGGCGGCGTCCTTCCGAGAAGGATGCCCGCCCCCGTCCCCCCGTGGCCGCCACGGAGGGTCGGCCACTACGGCGCCAACGAGACCCGAAGCGCGTAGCGGAAGCTCATTTGTCGGAGACGCACCCGCACCCGTCGCGAGCGAGCCACCAACTCCACCCCGGGGCGCATCTTGGACTGCCAGCCCTCTGGACTCGCCGGTCACCACGGTCTGGGGTGTCCACACCGCCACGGCGTCGAAACTCGCCCGGCTGGGCGTCGCCAGCGTGAGAGACCTGCTCTACTTTTTCCCCCGCCGCCACAACGACTTCAGCGCCATGAAGCGGATCAGCGAGCTCGCTCTCGGGACCGAGGAGACCGTCATGGCCACCATCTGGGAGGTTACCACCAAGAAGTATGGCCGGTCCGGCAGGGCCGGCGTCGAGGTGATCGTGGGGGACGAGTCGGGGAACATGCGCGTCGTGTTCTTCAACCAGCCCCACATGGCGAGGATCCTCCGGCCCAACACTCTGGTCGTCCTGAGCGGCAAGGTGGAGATATTCAAGGGGCAGAAGGTTTTCCTCTCGCCCCAGTGGGAGAACCTCGAGTCCGACGACCTCGTCCACACGGGGCGAATCGTCCCCGTCTATCCTCTGACGGAGGGGCTATACCAGCGCTCGATTCGCAAAGTGGTGAAGAATGCGGTGGACCGCTGGGCGTCTTCCCTGGTCGACCATCTGTCCCCGGCCATCAGGAAGAGCGCCCATCTCATAGACCTTCCTTACGCCATCACTCAGGTCCATTATCCAGATAGTCACGAGATGCTGGCCAAGGCCAAGGAGAGACTGGCGTTTGACGAGCTATTCGCTATTCAACTGGGAGCACTCAAGGTGAGGCGAGAGTGGCGGGAAAGCCAGCCCGGCTTCGCCCTGACGGTGGATGCCGGGCTAGTCGACCTCTTTACGAGCTCATTGCCCTTCGCCCTGACCGGCGCCCAGCGGCGAGCTTTGGGCGAGATCCTCGCCGACCAGGCCAAAACCGAGGCCATGGCCCGCCTGCTCCAGGGCGAGGTCGGCAGCGGCAAGACGCTGGTGGCAGCGATCGCCCTTCTCGTCGCCGTGGCCAACGGCTTCCAGAGCGTCCTGATGGCGCCTACCGAGATCCTCGCCGAGCAGCACTTCAAGACCCTCGCCAGGCTCTACGAATCCTTCGCCGCAGCTACGGCGAGCACCGGCCCCGGCGCGCCCCCCCGGATTCCCCGCCTTGCTCTCCTCACGGGCAGCCTGAAGCGGCGAGAGAAGGAGGAGATACTGGCTTCCATCGGGAACGGCGCCACAGACCTGCTGGTGGGCACCCATGCTATCATCCAGGAAGGGGTGGAGTTCAGCCGTCTGGGTCTCTGCGTCGTGGACGAGCAGCATCGCTTCGGCGTCCTCCAGCGCTCGGCCCTGCGGCAAAAAGGCTTCAATCCCGACTTGCTGGTAATGACGGCCACGCCCATACCGCGGACCCTGGCCCTCACCCTCTACGGCGACCTCGACATCTCTGTGATAGACGAGCTCCCGCCCGGGCGACAGGAGACCAAGACGCGGTGGCTTGCTGCCGACGAGCGCCAGCGCGCCTACGATTTCATCCGAAAGCAGGTCCGGCAGGGGCAGCAGGCGTTCATCATTTGCCCTTTGGTGGACGAATCTGATAGAATCGAAGCGAAGGCAGCCACCGTGGAGTTCGAGCGTCTGTCCAATATCGTGTTCCCCGACCTCAGGCTTGGGCTTCTTCACGGCCGCATGAGACCTGCCGAGAAAGAGAGCGCCATGCAGCGGTTCGGGGCGGGTGAACTGGATGTTCTTGTCTCCACGACCGTGGTCGAGGTGGGGATCGACGTCCCCAATGCCAGCGTGATGCTCGTGGAAGGCGCCGACCGGTTCGGCCTCTCCCAACTGCACCAGCTCAGGGGCCGGGTCGGTCGCGGGGCGCATCAGAGCTTTTGCATCCTGCTGGCCGATAACCCTTCAGCCGAAGGACGGGAGCGGCTAGCCATCATCGAGAAGAATCAAGACGGCTTTGCTCTGGCCGAGGAAGACATGCGGCTGCGGGGCCCTGGCGAGTTCCTCGGCACGCGCCAGAGCGGACTGCCGGATATGAAGATAGCAAAGCTATCCGACGTCCGCTTGATCGAGCTGGCCCGCCGTGAGGCTCTCGCCCTCTTCGGCGACGACCCGGACCTGACCAAGCCAGAGAACCGGCTGCTATTACAGCGCGTCGCCGCCACTTGGCAGCGGGCAGGCGAGCTGAGCTAACAGGAAGGAAGGTAACTAGTCATTGTCGCGTGTTTCAACCTTACGCTGCCGCAAGAGGCTCCACCCACTGCTGTTGCTCTTTGTCGGCCTGCTGATGGTGGCCAATCCCCTTCTGGTAGGCTGCCGGGGCAACGATAACACCGAGGCGAGACTGGCGCCGGGGCTAATGGCCAGCCCCGATTACTCCATGCAAGTATTTGTCTGGGGCACGCCGAACAGCGTGACTCAGCGAGACCTCAAATTGGTGAAGGATGCGGGGTTCACCTGGATCAAGCAGATGTTTCCCTGGACCTGGATCGAGGGGCGGGACAAGGGCCAATTCGAATGGAACGAGCCCGACCGGATCGTCAAGGCCGCCGCTACCCTGGATCTCAAGATTCTGGCGAGGCTCGACATCTCTCCTATGTGGGCGCGACCGAAGAACGCCGACCAGAGTCTCCACGGGCCGCCGGTGAACCACCGGGACTTCGGCGACTTTGTTTCGGCCCTGGCCGCCAGGTACAAAGGGCAAATAAAGGCCTACCAGATTTGGAACGAGCCCAATCTCGCCAGGGAGTGGGAGGGGAAGCAGCCCAACGCCGTCGACTACGTGGACCTGCTCAAGGTTGCCTATCAGGCTATCAAGGCGCAGGACCCTGAGGCAATCGTCATTTCCGCCGGCCTATCGCCGACTACGGCCTCGGGCGCCATTGCAACCCCTGACGTCGAGTATCTGCAACAGATGTACGCTGCCGGCGCCCGGCAATACTTCGACGTCCTGGGAGTCCACGGCGCGGGCTTCAAGTCGCCCCCCGAGGCGGATCCCGCCCAGGTAGCCAAGGACCCGGCGGCCACCAATCATGACGCCAGTTCCGAGAGCGCCCGGCGGGTCTACAGCTTCCGGCATGTCGAGGACCTGCGTCAGGTAATGCTCGAAAACGGCGACAAGAACAAGCAGGTTGCCGTGCTCGAGTTCGGCTGGACCAGCGATCCCAGACCGAACTCACCATACGCCTGGCATGCCGTTAGCGAAGAGCAAAAAGCCAAATATCTGGCGGGCGCCTATACGTACGCCCGGGAGCATTGGAAACCGTGGATCGGCATCATGAGCCTCATCTACATCGCCTCCGCTCAGTGGACCGAGAAGGACGAGCAGTACTGGTGGAGCATAACCGACGAGAGGGGTAGTCCGCGGACGGCTTACGAAGAGCTCAAGAAAATGAAGAAATAACCGTCCCAGGGGTTGGGCGAACGCCGTTCGCCCCCTACCACAAGTCCTGCATTACGATGGCGCCTTGAGCCATTACCGTAGGGGCGAACGGCGTTCGCCCTATCAGGAGAAAACACCATGACCGCAAAGAAAGAGATCAGCGATCTGCTGGTCGCTGCCGCCCAGCAGGCGATGGCCGCTGGGGACCTTCCATCAATTGCGCTGCCGGACGCGACTGTGGAGCATCCCCAGAAATCCGGATTCGGCGACTACGCGAGTAGCATCGCCCTGAAACTATCCAGAGCAGCCAAGCCAAGGCAAGCTCTCGACATCGCCAAGATCCTAGTCAGCCATCTCCCGGCGTCGGCGATAGTTGGCCAGGCCGAGGTGGCGCCTCCCGGTTTCATCAACTTCACCTTGAGCGATAACTGGCTCAAGCGGCAGGTGGAGACGATAGTGGCGGCAGGAGACGAGTTCGGCTCGGTCGACCTAGGCAAGCGGGAAAAAGTGCAGGTCGAGTTCGTCAGCGCCAATCCCGTCGGGCCGCTTCACGTCGGCAACGGGCGGGGCGCCATACTGGGAAGTACCCTAGCTAACATCCTCGCCAAGGCGGGACAGGAAGTGACCAGAGAGTACTACCTGAACGACGCTGGCAGCCAGTTGGATGCCTTCTTCCGCACCCTGTGGGCCCGCTATCGCCAGGCTCTGGGACAGGAAGCCGAGATACCGGCTGATGGCTATGCCGGAACGTATATGTCCGATTTGGCTGGCGAGATCGTGGCCTCGGAGGGAGATCGCTTCCTTCGCTTGCCCGAGGCGGAAGCCTTGACGGCGCTCGGCCAACTGGGAATGGCGAGAATCATCGACTGGATCAAGACCGACTTGCGCAACATCGGCGTCGAGTTCGACGTCTGGTTCAGCGAGAAAAGCCTCTATGCCAACAGCCAGTTCGACCAGGCCTTCTCCCTCTTGAAGGAGCGGGGGTACGTCGTGGAGCGGGAAGGTGCCGTCTGGTTTGCCTCCACCGCTCTAGGGGAGGACAAGGACACGGTTGTCATCCGCAGCAACGGCACCCCTACCTACTTTGCCTCCGATATCGCCTATCACTATAACAAGTTCGTCGAGCGCGGCTTCGACAGGGTCATCGACATTTGGGGCGCCGACCATCAAGGCCACGTCAATCGTATGAAGGTGGTCCTCTCGGCTTTGGGTATCGACCCGAGCCGGCTGGGTATCCTCATCACCCAGCTGGTTACTCTCAAGCGCGGTTCGGAGGTCATCAAGATCTCGAAGCGCACGGGAGACATCATCACCCTGCGCGAGGTCATCGAGGAGGTCGGCGCCGATGCCTGCCGCTTCTTCTTCCTCGCCCGCTCTGCTGATAGCCAGATGGATTTCGACCTGGCCCTCGCCAAGGAGCAATCGCAGGAGAACCCGGTATACTACGTCCAGTACGCCCACGCCCGCATCGCCAGCATCCTCCGCACGGCGGCCGAGAAGGGCATCGGCTATGAAGATGGCGACGTCGATCTGCTGTCGACCGAGCCGGAGCTGACCCTCATTCGCAAGATGCTGGAATTCCCCGAGCTGGTCGAGCTGGCGGCGGTGAACCTCGAACCCCACCATCTGCCCCACTACTCCCAGGAGCTAGCCGGCATCTTCCACAGCTTCTACAAACAGTGCCGGGTGATCTCCGAGGACGACCAACTCACCAAAGCGCGTCTCAAGCTGGTTCACGCCGCCAAGATCGCCCTCGCCAACGCCCTCGACTTGATGGGCATGACCGCCCCCGAGCGCATGTGAGCAGCAAAGCCCAGGGACCGCGCCCCAGTTTACAATGATACATATCTATGGTAATCTATGCGTATCCATAGATCATGAAACATTGGGAGGTCTTGGAGGTACAGCGTTATGAGTACTCCCCTTGCCGACGAGTATGTGACAGTGGCGGAGGCCGCCGCTTTGCTCAAGGTTAGTCAATCCACGATCTGGCGTTGGATCAACAACAACGAAATCCCTTCCTATCGGGCTGGACAGCGAGGGATCAGACTGAAAAGGGCTGAGCTATCTCGACTGATAAGGCCTGTTCTTCGAAACCGAAAGAAGGCGGAACACACTATCCACCAACAGCCTCTGGAACTAGGTCCTCTGACTAGCGACGAGAGGAAGAAGATGCTGGCGGCAGTCGAAGCGGCCAAGCGCCTTCACGCAGATCAGCTCAAGCGCCGATCCGGAATCCCCTTTCCTTCTTCGGCAGATATGCTCGATGAACTGCGTGAGGAGAGAATGCGGGAACTGCCATGATCAGCGTCGACGCAAGCTTGGCAGCCAAGTGGATATTGGCTGAGGCGCACTCCGAGCAGGCTCTCGCCCTTGTGTCCGGGTGTGCCCGTAGTGGAGATCGAATGGTGGCACCACCACTGCTGCCGTTCGAGATGACCAATATTGTCCGCCGGCAAATGCTCCGTGGCGGTTTGTCGTTGGCAGAAGCAAGGGCTCTACTGAATGAGTTTTCTGCTTTCCCGGTGTACATAACCTCGGCCCCGCTTTTATCCGACCGAGCGCTGACCATCGCAGCCAATTACAACCTTCCCGCAACGTACGACGCTCATTATGTAGCGCTAGCCGAACTCCTCGGCTGCGACCTGTGGACCGACGATCGGCGCCTGCTACGCCTATTGGGTGGTGCGCTCCCGTTCGTCAAATGGATCGGCGATTATCCACTGGGATGACGTCGGAGTGAGTGTATGCAGAGCAGGAGCCAAGCCCGACTCTGGTTACGCCTTCCAGATCCCTTCGGCAGCGGCTTGCAGGGGCAGGCTTCCGTCGTTACGGTTCACATCTCAAGCTGCTGCCTCTGCTTGCGTTTCAGGACGACGAATTCTAACTTAAAGTTCAAAGCCTTCGCCCAGGGCTTTGACGTAGCGGCGTAGTGTATCCAAGGTATGGGCGTCATATACACGCTTCTCAATGCGGGCCGTTCCTATGCACTTGGGTCTGGGAGATAAGGGAGACAGGGCCAACGCATCTAATTTGGCAATCGTAGGGCAGTTTGGTATCATAGTAGACAGCAAGGATGAGAGAGGTAGAAGGCGATGGAAAGGACGGAGACCGATACTGCCCTCTCGTTGGCTGAGCACTTGACGTCACTGGAAGACCCTCGCGTTGATCGCACCAAGCTGCATCCATTGCTATCCATCATCACCATCGCCATCTGTGCGGTCATCGCAGGCGCCGACACCTGGGATGAGATTGCCGAATTCGGCCAATCTAAAGCCGATTGGTTCAAAAGCTTTCTCGCCCTTCCGCATGGCATCCCGTCACATGACACCTTCAATCGCGTCTTCGCTGCACTAGATCCGAGCCAGTTTCGGAGTTGCTTTGTGAACTGGATGCAGGCGGTAGCTGGGGTGTTGCCAGCAC
>JACPQF010000030.1 GCA_016190625.1 Chloroflexota bacterium
GGAACGGGCTGGGTCGCCGTGGCCAACGAGGGCCAGCCCCTGCGGGACGAGGCCTTTCTGGGCGGTCCTATCCGAATTGGCGGCTACGTCTACGAGAAGGGGATCGGGACCTATCCCCTGTCGGAGATAGAGTTCCGCCTGAACGGGGAGTACAACGCCTTCGAGAGCGAGATGGGCGTCGACGACAGCGTCCCGGCAGGGCGGGGAGGCGCCATCTTCCAGGTCTTCCTCGACGACGCCCTCGTCTACGCCAGCGAGGCCATGAAGAGCGGCGACCCTCCCATCAAGATCAGCTTGTCGCTGGCGGGAATCCAGAACCTGCGGCTGGTTAGCGTCGATGCCACCGACGGCACCGTCAGGAACTACGTGGATTGGGCGGGGGCGAGGGTGCTGAGGCGTCTCGTGACCGTGGCCGGAACCGCGAGAAGCCCGATTTTGACGGCAGTGGAGGACGAGAACCGGCGAAAACAGGCGGACCGGGAGCGTGAGGCGGCGGAGGTGACCGCGCTGGCCAAACGAGAGGTGGCCGATTTTCAGCGGGCGAGTGCCCACTGGGCGCGATCCGCCGCGCCCGACAACAGCGTTGCCGCCGGGTTTGACGCCAGCAGGATGGTGCTCCAACTCGCCAACGGCAAGCTGGGCATCGAGCTGGGATATGGCGGCGACCGGCACGGCCGTCTTACCGTTCTCGATCTCGGCGAACCACGGCTGATCCTCCACAACGCCTTTGCCAGCGTTAACCTTGGCGGCGTTGGCTCGATCACCCTGCCGGTCGACACAGAGCCCTTGGCGGACGGCTTCCGATTCGAGGACGTCGAGGATGCCGTGTTCGGCAAAGGCAAACGCGTGGTAGCCGAGTTCAAAGCCGTGGACGATCCTACCACGATAGTAGTGGAGATAACCTTGTTTCGGGACAGCCACTACTTCCTCTATAGCCTAAGACTGAAAGATATCGTCTACCTCGCTGACCCCCAGCCCCAGTTCCACTACTTTCAAGCGACGGAAGATAGCCTCGTCGTCGGCGAGGACGTGGAATACCTTACCGACCTCAGCCGGCTGCGCCGGGCCGCGGCGCGCGACGACGGTATAGGGCGCGATGAAGAGATAGGCCAGGGAAAGCCACTGTTTGTCTGGAGCAACAAGATGTCGAAAGGTCTCCTCCTCGCCGCTCTCGACGAGACGGACGTGTCACCCATGATGAAACTCCAGCTCGACCCCGGCCACGTGGTGGCCAGGCTGGGCTACTCGGCGACCTCCCTGCGCAATAGCCTCTCTTCTCCCCGCCTTTACGTGGAAGTCACCGATACCGCCGACGCCCGGCTGGCCTTCATCGACTTCAAGCGTTTCATCGCCGCTCTCTATCCGCCGCTTCCCCTGCCATCTTGGGTGAAGTATCAATGGCTCAGTTGGTATTCCTATTACATGGACATCAGCGAGGCGGCTCTCCGTGAGCAGATAGATTACATCGCCGACTTCCTGGCCGACCTCGGCCCGTGGCACATCATCGTCGACGCCGGCTGGTACATCGCCGAGGGCCGGACGGGCGCAGAGTGGCGAAACGTGGACGCCGCCAAGTTCCCCTCGGGTCTGCGCTCCCTGGTCGACTATGCCCACTCCCGGAGCGTCAAAGTCGTGCTCTACATTTCGACGCCCTACCTCGACAGCCGCGAGCAGGAAGGCGACTGGCTCGGCTTGAAGGGAATCATCGATAGCCATCGTGATTGGCTGATTCGCATCGGCGAGGACGAGGGCCGGGAAAGCTTCGTCTATGACTACACCAATCCCGACCTTCGCGACTATATGAAGGATGTTCTCACCGATTTCTTCGTTCGCTACGACGTCGACGGCATCAAGGTCGATGGGCTCGGCAACGCGGGTGGGGCCCTGCTGGACCCCAGCCACCTCGACGCCTCCGGGCTCATGGATCGGGTGGTCGGGCCAACCATGGATATCTACCGATTCAACCACGAGGTCGCCTCTTCCCTGAAAGATGACGTCTATATAGAGAGCGGCTGGCTGACTCCTCTGTTTGCCAACAGCTACGCTCACACGTTTCGCTATGGTGATGAGGCGGAGGCCTTCACCTCGCAGTACCCCTTTCCCGGCCTGGTGGAGCACATCGACTACGCGCAGGTGCAGAAAATGGTGCTCGGCCAGCGAGCCAACATGGGCGCCCTTCGGGGCGACCCTAATACGTCACACGTCAACCGCTGGATGCTGGAGGCCGCCCTTGCATTGGGCACCCAGACCGTGCTCAGCTTCTATCTGCCCAACATGGACGATCCCGCTCTGAGCGTCTACCGCAGTCTCCTCTACCACTACAACGCCTTCGAGGGCGAAACCAGCTACGGTTCCTCGCTCTACGCCGATACCTTTGCCACCACCGTCAGGGGAACCACTTACCTAGGCGTTCTCAATCGCTCAGATCAAAGCAAGCGCTTGAACCTGCGGCTTGCCGATTTGCGGCTGGCCAGAGGCCAGAGCTACACGGTGTACAAGGTGGAGGAAGACGCCTATCTGCGGGTGGAGGACTCATTGGACGTGTTGCTGCCCCCCGAGAGCTTTGCCCTCTACATTCTCCGGGCCGAGCCCGGCGTGATGTGGACCAACAGCGCGATTGAGTTCAGCCAGACGCCGTCGCAGATCGTCCTCAAGGCGCGTGGTCCCGCCTCACTGCCGGGCTTCGTCCAGGTGCAGGTTCCCCGCCACCGGGCCGTGTTCCTCGACGGACAGCAATTGCAGAGGCAACCGCCGTCGAGGCAGACTGAAGGCACCTACGCCTACGACCCCCTGACCCGCATCCTGACCGTCCGCTACGACCACGCCCGGGAGCACGAGATAAGGATCGAGCTGCCGTAGATAGCGGTCAGCAATCAGTGGCCAGCCTTCTTTGGGAAACGACGATCGGCGAATTGCATGGTCAACGTAAGGGCGGACGGCCGTCCGCCCCTACCGTTATCTGGCCCACGGGGCGGCCAGCCTGCCTCAATCAATCTGCTGATCTTCCCCTAGAAGTCCAGCCGAAAACCGGCTTTGAAACGAATTGCTGCGGCCAAGACGAGGCATTGGATTATTTATGCAGCGTGCGTAGCGCGTGGTGATGCCGTCATAATAGGTATTTGAGAGCAGGTGGTATCTTCCTTATCATCTCACTCTACCATTTCCACATCTTACGTTCGCATTAGCCCCGTTTTGGTGGCTACCAACGTTAAATTCGCCACCGTAGCCGCCATTAACAATTGAAATAGGGTCTTAGCTCGGCCAAAATAGCGTGCTTGCC
>JACPQF010000031.1 GCA_016190625.1 Chloroflexota bacterium
AAAAAGCGGTGGGGAATCGCATCCGCTTTTTGGCACTATGTGGGGGGCAACAGCAGGTCTGGCAAACAATTCAGACCTCCTAGTGGGGACAGAATTCGCGGGTCTCTGCATATTGCCAGTTTTCGGCTGCATTTCTAGCGCCCGTACAAAAGTACGGGCGAAACCATAATCACCCAGACCCGGCCGCGCACTATCCCTGCCGACTCGACGGCACACAATTCCGCCGGTAACAGGAAGAAGAAGAGTGCAGATGGTCTCCTGTCGTCGTAGCCACCATCCCTCGACTCGCCAGGCCAGGACGACGCCAACGATTCCCGCTACTGAGACCATGGCCAAATTGCGTAGGTCGCGGAGTCCATGAATGGCCCGGTCCAGCCCGAGAATCCCCAGTAGGTTTGAACACGCTCCGGACAGTACGCCACAAATGATCTGGCGAGAAGCCAATTACCCATCGGGTCGGAGCGGCAAACATGAACTCGGGTTCCTTTCGCAAGGGAGTGCCGAACTTCCACCAGTTCCAGGCGTACCACCAACCGCTAACGACCGAGGCGGCCACAATCGCCTTGGTGGCATAGGCGACTCCGGACCGGCGGCCACTCGCCTGAGAGAAGGCGGGAGCCAAGGCGAAAGGAGCGACCAGCATCGCATTGGCCTTGGATAGCAGAGCCAGGCCAAGAGCCATGCCGATGGCCCAGCCGTTGGCGCCCGACCTAACTCCGACCAGCGTCCTGGCGACCAATAGGAGCGCTATCGCGGACGTCAGGGCCACGGCCGCGTCGTTGTTGGCGACAGCCGTGGCGGCCACAAAGCCGGGGTTGAGACCGAGAAGCGCCAAAGCCAACAAAGGCAGTCGAGGCTCGCTGGGAAAGGCCAAACGAGTCACAGAATAGACGCAGGCGGCCGTCCCTATGCCAAACGCCACCGAAAGAAGACGAACGAGGTGAAGCGCAAGCACTGCCCGCTGCCACGGGAAGGTCTCATCCTGGCCATGTTCGAACATCGCCCGCTCAGCAGGGTGGTTCTTCCAGGTTCGATAGGGGTTCAGCCGGAGCAAGTCCAGATTGCCGACGTCGATGCCGGAAACGACCAAGGCCCCCAGCGCGTAGTACAGCGGCGCTTGACCTCCCTCATCTCCTCCGACCTCGAAAGCCGCTAGCGAGACATCAGGCAGCTTTCGCTGGGTTGCCAGGTAGCGGATGTACGAAAGGTGCTCTGGCTCATCTGGCGCTTCCCAGGGGGGCAGAACGATGCTGTACATGACGGCGAGGACACCGTAGATGGCCAGAATGAAAGCAGCCAGTAGGCGCGTGTGGCCGATGGGCCTGCCACTCGCACCGGGGAGTTCCGACTTCATCGTTTCTCTGTCCTATTTGTTTAGGGCGCCTATCATTGCACTTTGTCCTATGAGCTTGTCGTCGGAACCGTAGACCGGTAGTGGCTGCCTGTCGGCCAGGTTGTAGACCACCACCGCCAGGCGGAGCTGGGAGGGGCCGGCAGCAGGAAGGGCCAGCGTATGGTCGTCCCTAACGATCTCATCAGCCAGCCAGGCGGAGGTCGGATTGAGCCCGCTCCCGGGCTGGCCATCGTGCTGGCCGAGGAGCTCGCCGCCCTCCCCCATGACTCGCAGAGAAACGGTGTAATCGGCCTTGATTTGGTCTCGCCGTTGCCAGTAGAGAGAGACGGTCGTGGCTCCCTGACTGGACGGCGATCCCACCTCATAACCGATGAGCTCGACCTCATGGTTGAAGTCGTAAGCGACTGGCGTCGTTTGGGGTGCCATTTGCGCCGCGTCCCTGACCTTGAGTTGGCCGATGGTTATCCCTGACTTTGACGTCGACCCGTCTCCCAGCGACGCGCCGATGGGGCGGGGCTCACCGTGGTCGTAAAGTGGCGCGTATAGCCCGAGACTAAGGGAATACAGACCAGGCGGCATGTCGTCTGGAAGCTTTAGCCTTCGCTGCTCGCGGACGAACTCGCCCTTTTCCCAGTGCTTGGGGGGAAAGAGTTGGTCGAGCGGCACGGAATCCAAGCCAGCGCGGGCGGCCCCTTTAAGATCTAGCAGGTGGACAAAGGCCACGAAGTCTTCGGTGAGGTCTCGTTCGGCTTTCCAATAAAGGGTGATTCCGACCTCATCATCTGGCCGATAGCTTGGCATGCTAGTGGTGAAGCCTACCAGAGAAACGCCATTTTCGAATTCGATATCCGTTCGCAAAACCGGCGCCAGAGGATCTAGCGTCGAGCGAACAGGGATCGCCGGGAAGCTGTAGAACGGCCTAATGTAGACAAACGGCGCCAGGGCTGATAGCGCTAGCAAGAGCAGCACGAACGAGGGCAAGGCGCCGGCGCCGACTCGCGGCAGCTTCAATTGGGCCAGCCCTGCAGCCAGCAGTATACTAAGCGGCGAGATCACCGGGAAGAGAAATCGCCCGTGTTCCATCCCCGGGGCGGTTCCCATTTGGAACCGGCTCGCCACCACCCAAGAAGTGGCACCAATAGAGAGCAGGAGCAATAAGATAGTTGCGCCAGATGCTGTCACCAGCCGTGACCGCCTTTCTCTGCTGTGGAGGAGATCTCCGAGCCCCACGAGAGCCGCCAGACAGACGACCAGAAGAGCAAGATAAACCGGAGTGCTCATCCGCACGTTAAGCCAGCCGAACACGCCCCAGTAGGAAGTAAACAGGCCTACGGCGAGGTCGACGAGCCTGGACCGCCCTTCGGCCGTCGTGATGCCCGCAAGCCATGCCGGCGATAGCCAGCTTCCCGCGGTGGCGACGCCCCTAGCCATGCGGCCAACTCCCGGTAAACTGGCTCCAGATACTAGCGCCCCCGCGTAGGCTGCGAGAAAAAGGCCATGAGCGCACATGATATAGTAGATGAACCTGCCGAGAGTCGACCCTATCAGGAGTGGGACTGCTTTGATAAAGCTCGTGGGGCGCGGCGGAACGGTCGCCTCCCTCAGGGCGAGCGCAAGGAGGGTCGCAACGGAAATGGGGATCATTATCAGCCCGTTGCCCTTCGACAGAACTGCGCCGAACACGGCTAATCCAAAAACCAGCAACCGCCACGGAGAAGCAGGTCGCCTCAGCAGCCAGGCGGATAGCAGAAGAACAAGGGACGAGAACAGGATCACGCCATTGTCGTTGTTCACCGAGGCGCTGGAGAAGAGAAAGCCGGGGGTGAACGCCGCGATTGCCGCGGCGCCGAGCGCGACGTCATCTCTCCTGAGTACTAGACGGGCGAGATAATAGGTGCAGGCTACGGTGACGAGGCCCAGAGCCAGAGACACGATGCGACTGGCATGCAGCGCCCGCGAGACCCCCCTGTAGGGAAATCCTTCGTCCTCTCGATGCAGGGCGATGTAGTTGGCTGTCGGGTTTCCCTGCCAGGTGGCGTAGGGATTTCGATGCCACAGGGGGAATTCCGGCGTCCTGATCCAGGAAGTGGCCAAGGCGACGATGGCATAGTACAAAGGAGGCTGGTGCGTCTCGCTCTCTCCGCCTGGCCTCGCCACGCCTCTTTCCGGGTCCGGCGGCGGGAGCGAGCGATTATCGATGAGATAGCGGACGTAGCCAAGGTGATGAGGCTCCTCGGACGCTTCGTAATCGGGCACGATCAGGCAATAGGTCAGCCCAATGAACGCAAACAGAACCAGCACGTGCCAGAGGCGAACTCTAGATGGGCGGCGAGCTATCGGCAAACGCGCATTCTCCAACGATTTGCTAGCGACATTCTAGCCAAAAACGGGGAACGGTGCAACACATCCCTCGCCGTGCCGAGCTTGACGTAGCGCGCGGGGGCGGCTACTATTGTCAGGGCTAACGGAAAAGCCTCACCATCCAGCGATGACTTTACCAACGTCTGAGGCGCCGGTTTGAAAGATACTCGCCCTCGTGGTATCAACTCGTGGACCTGGCCGGCCAAATACGGCTGGGCTATCCTAGGCGTGGTCGTGGCTGTCTTGCTGACTCTGCCAGCCGTCTGGCCGCTGGCTCAGCCTGGTTTGCCCCTGACCCATGATGGCCGCTTTCACATCGGCCGCATAACGGACCTTAGGGCGGCGCTGGCCACCGGCGAGATGTTTCCCCGCTGGGCCGAGCCAATGGTGGAAGGGCTGGGATTCCCCTTCTTCAGCTTCTACCCGTCGCTGTTTCATTACTTCGGGCTGGGCCTGACCCTGCTCGGGTTGTCCGATGCCGTCGCCTTCAAGCTGGCCACTGCCCTGCTGCCGCTTTTATCGGCGGCTGCCATGTTCCTCTTTGCCCGCAGCCTCCTGCAGTATTCCGGCGTGGAAGGATATCCCAAGTTCGTTTCGGCGCTTGCTGCTGCCCTGGTTTACGCCTACACACCTTATCAACTGGTAGACATCTATCTTCGAGGTTCATTGCCCGAAGCGTATGCCCTGGCAATATTGCCATTGCTCTTCTACGCTTTGGCGCGGCTAGTGCAGCGGCCGGGGTTGGACAATGCGCTGCTGGTCGTTCCCCTTCTCAGCGCTTTGGTGTTCACCCACAGCGTGATGGCCGTGCTTGGATTTGGCCTTGCTCTCGGCTTTCTTGCTTTCTCTCTCACCGTCGAGCATCTGTCTGCCGCGGGCCAGGCCCGCCGTCCCGCTGGCGCTCGCCAGCTCTTAACCTATTTTTCCCTGGCCGTTGGCCTCGGATTAGGGGTATCTTCTTTGTTCTGGCTGCCATCGCTGGCCGAGCGACCTTACCTCAGCTTTGAGAGCTTTCGATTGGGCCACTTCGACGCCACGAGCCATTTGGCTGAGGCCTGGCCTCCTGCGCAGATGTCGCCAGTCTTCGATTTCGCCGACCCTTTTCGCGCCGGTCTCGCACAAGTTATCGTTCTTGCACTCGGCTTCATACCACCTGTTTTGGCGGCCGTTCGTGGGCTTTGCGGAAGGCGAGCAAGCCGATTGGAGCTGCTTTCGGCTTTCTTTGCCCTCGGAGTGCTAGCGGTCTTTTTCCTACTTTCGCCTGCCGCCCTAGGGATCTGGGGTCACGCTCCTCTGTTCACGGACATGCAGTATCCCTGGCGGACGCTGGGCATACTGGCCTTCTGCTTCTCAAGCCTAACCGCCGTTTGGCTAGCCTGGCTAGCAGGTCGTTGGCGCAGCTTGTTCGCCATCGCCGCCGTGGTTCTTCTGGCCGGCTACTTTACTGCAAGCATCGTATCCCTCCCCGTTGCCCTCACTCCAATGCCGGTGGAGACCCTGGGAACTACCAGCGGTGTGGCGCGATACGGCGGCTGGGATTTGCGCACCACTCTGCCAACGCAGTCGTTTTCAACTGACGAGGCAGAAGCGCTGACATCACTAGAGTCTATGATCAGGCAGCCCGGCCGCCTGAGCTTTCAGGTCGTTACATCCCGGCCAGCCACCATGGTGCTTCACCTACTGTACTTTCCGGGATGGAGGGTCGCCGTCGATGGCCGAGAGGTTTCTTCCTTCCCGGTCTCGGAGCGCGGCTTGCTCGGCTTCGCCGCACCCGAGGGCAAGCACACCGTGGAGGCCCGCTTCGACCACACTCCCCTGCGCGCTGGCGTCGAGGCCACATCCCTGCTGAGCCTGCTGGTTTTCGTGGCCCTGGTTCTGGTCGCGACGGCGCGCCGCCATGCGCCGGCAGCGGCCGTGGTCGCCGCGGTGGCGCTGGCGGGCATCTTTGTTCTCCCCCGTTTTGGCGTCTCCGCAGCATCTCCATCTCAATTTCAGTCGATAAGCTTGCCCCCGTCCAGCGGAATCCGTCTCCTCGGGGTCGCCTGGCAGAAGCCGGCCGAGGAACGGCTGAACCTTACCTTCTTCTGGCAGGCCCAGAGGCTCTTGGACGATCTAGACAGTTTCGTTGTCGTCCTCGACGAAAAGGATCGGGTGCTCGCCAGCGTTATCAGCCGGAAGCCATTGGAAGGCGCCTATCCTACCTCGAACTGGCAGCCAGGGGAGATCGTCGCCGACACTGTCGAGCTGGACGGAGTCCCAACGATCGATATTCCCCGGCTCCGGCTCAGCACCGGCTTCCGTCCCCCGGACCAGGCCGACAGCGCCGCTCCTGTTTCCTCTTTCCGCTTCCTAGCCTCAGGAGAGCCTGCTTCGTCCTCGCCAGCGTCTCCGAGCGGAAAGGAGATAGGAGGCTTGGTCGCGCTAGACGCCCATGAGCCGCCGACCGCCGTCGTCGCGCCGGGTGGTGATCTGGACATTGATTTGCAGTGGCGAGCGCTGGATCTAATCCCCGGCAGCTTCACTACATATTTGCATTTGCTCGACGCGAGCGGCAAGATGTGGGCGCAGATCGACACGCCGCCTGGCCAGAAGAGCTATCCTGGGATGCTTTGGTCGATTGGCGAGCGAGTGCGAGAGACCACGCATTTGGCGATTCCCCGGGAAGCGCCACCCGGGCGCTACAGCCTTCGCCTCGGAGGCTATCGCTACCCTAGCCTCGAAAACTTGCCAGTTACCGGGAAGGAGCAAGCAGCCGGGGACACCAGCGCGATGCTGGGAAACATCTTTGTGGTGGCGCCAACCACGCGGCCCGCGGCCATTCGTCCCCAGCAGGAACTCAGGGCTTCCTTCGGCGATCGCGTCGAGTTGTTGGGCTTCGACCTATCGCCGCACGAGATGCGGCCGGGCGAATCCATTGTCCTTACGACCTACTGGCGGGCCCTGACGACCTTGAAGACAGACTATGTAGTCTCCTCTCAGCTTCTCGACCCGACTGGCGCCGTGAGAGGGCAAAACGACGGGCAGCCCGCTGACGGGAGCTACCCCACGTCCCTTTGGCAGCAGGGAGAATACATCGTCGATAAGAGGACTCTCAAGCTCGACCCGGGCTCGCCGGGCGGGGACTATCGGTTGAGCATCGCCCTCTACCAGTGGCCAGCTCTCGATAGACTGGCGGTGAGGACTGAGGGCAACCCGATAAGGACAGCCGTGGATCTAGCGACCATACGGGTTGGGCCTCCAGTTCCCTAGCGGTAACGTTAGTCTCTGTTGGGAACCTCGTCGCTCCGCCAAGAGCAGGGGCCAGGTTGTCCTTTATGTGCACGCGATCATGTGCTCGGTTAAGACTGTGCCTTGGGGATGCGCCGATGGAGATACCTGACCCGCAATCGTGCCAGCATGCCAGAGCACGTCGCCGACCATCTCGGCGCGGGGGGGCACCACTGGGGAGTAATGCGTGTGAGGAAGCGCGGGACGATGGAGCGCTGGTTGAAACGCTGCTGCTCATCTGGCAGGATAGTGAGGCCGAGGATTGAGTAGACTTCTTCGACTGGATTCCATTTTGACACCGCTGCCCAACCGCTCAAATGTGGTGCCGCTTAGTTTAATATTTTCCTTTACTGTAAGTGTTGCGAGCGGGATTGCTGCCCGCTCGACCTGCTCTACGTCAGCAGGCGGGATTTGCTGGTGGCTTTTGGAACGTCAGACAATTCAAGGCAAGTTCTAGGCAGTTGCAGAAACTATATCGAATGCGATACAATTCAGTGAGTTATTCATCACGGCGTCCATACGGCGCAAACACATCTTTGGAGGACGTAAGACTTGATTGGAGATCGTTGGTTCTCCGTCGCCGAGGCGGCCCGTCGTCTTGCGGTCAGTCAATCCAGAGTGCGCTCCATGCTTCGAACCGGGATTCTGGAAGGTGAGAAGCTGGATGGTCGGTGGTTGGTCGACCCTGCGAGTGTGGATCGGCGCCGCGCTTCTGGCGCGCCCGTCGGACGCTGTCTATCTGCTCTAAATTCGTGGGCCGTCCTCTTCTTGGCGGCTGGTGAGACTGCTAGGGCTACCAAGCTGATGGAGCATCTTCACCCATGGACGCGCTCGCGGATTCGCTCGTCGTTGGACAATGGGAGCATCGGCACGCTTGCGCCCCGACTTCGACGTAGGGCTACCGTCCGTCGTTTTCGGTCCCACCCAAGCGACTTAGCGGGAATCCTTCTGGAACCGCGGGTACTGCGCGCTGGCGTTAGTGCAGCTCCCGACTACGACTTGGACATCGTCGCTTCCGGGATCATTGAGGTGTATATCCCAGCGAGTCGACTTCGGCGCCTGTCAAACAAGTACCGACTGCAGCCCAGCTTGAATCCTAACGTTACTCTTCACGTTGTCGAAGGGGTTTGGCCGTTTCCCTCTTCTGCAAAGATAGTCCCCGCTGCTGTTGCTGCTCTCGACCTTGTTGAGGCCGACGACGAGCGCACTCGGCGCGCCGGGCGCCAGCTCTTGGATCGTCTGGGGTCACATTGATAGTCGTTAGACCGCATAGCGAACAAACGCAAGCCATCTGGGAGTCCCTGATCGAATTGGCCCACCGTCAATCTGCTGGTTGGTCCCTGATAGGTGCTCAAATGGTGGCCTTGCATGGCTTCGAACACGACCGTGTGCCTCCGCGCACCAGCCTCGATGCCGATGTGTTGGTGAACGTTCGGATCATTCAGGATGGCACGCAACAGGTTAGCCGAGTCTTGCTAGACATGGGATTCGTCTTTCTGGGAGTGAATCGGAAGGGGTAGGGCACCGGTTCCAGAGGAGGCACGCCCAGTTCGATGTCTTGGCTCCAGACGGGCTCAGTTCTCGAACAGCCTTGACCACATTACCACCTGCTCATACAGTTTCAGTGCCGGGAGGAACTCAGGCGCTTGCCCGCACCGAGCAGGTCGAGATCAGCCTTGAAGGCCGTCGAGCCGTCATTCCTCGCCCGAACCTTCTCGGAGCGATTCTTCTCAAGTCGAGAGCTATAGAGGTTGATGACGCTCCCAACAGCCAGAGGCGAGACCTTGCCTTCCTACTCACGCTAGTCAGTAACCCTCGAACCCTGGCTGCCGCCTTGAGGCCGACTGAACGTCGCTGGTTGCGCCGACGCTATGACCTACTGGACCGTGGCTGTCCAGCCTGGCGTGGTATGGAGAGGGCTGAAGACGGTTATCTTGCTCTTCGCATCCTTGCCGCTATGTGAGTCTCCGGCCAAGTGCAACCTGAAGCAAGGTGTACGCGTTAGCACACCCGCCCCCCTGACGTGTCTCGACGAATAGGACGGATCGCGGCCTACCAGTCCATAGTTCTAAATTTTGAGATGAAAACCATGCCGGAATACAAGGTGGTGGACAGCATCGCTCAGGCGGTTCATCTCTACATTCGCGACCGGTCTTATAGCGATATGGTCATACGCTTTCCCAAGAAACCACGGATAAGGATCGGCCGATAGAAGGCTGCGATGACCTACCCTCAGGAATGGAGATTTGCTATAATGTGTCCACAAGTGGTCACAAGGAGGATGTCTCGTGAAACGGGTTGGAGTCCGCGAGTTTCGCGACCACGCCACTGGTTATTTATCAGGCGACGAAGTGCTTGCCATCGAGCGCCACGGGCAAACCATCGGCTTCCATATCCCAACCGCTGCTGGCCGGGAGGAAAGCCTCGCGCAGGCGCTGGAGCGCTTGGAGGAGACGGTCCGGCGGGTGCTGGTAGAGACGGGGCTTTCCGAGAATGAGCTTAGCCGCTTGTATGATCTAACGGAGGCCGTCCCTGGGCGACCCCGGCGACGTCGCGCGGTTGCCTAGACCGCGCCTGCGGCTGGTCGTCGATGCCAGCACGCTAGTAGCAGAGGCAATGCGAGCGCGAGGTCGGCGGCTTCTGGCGAATTCTTCGCTCGACCTGGTCGTGGCTGCCGAAGCCTGGAGTGAGACGCAGCACGAACTGCGGAAGCGGGTGACCGTGTTGGCAGAGCGCGGACACCTCGGGGCAACACTAGGGGGGGCAGCTATTGGACGAAGCTCTAGCCGCGATCACCGCGCGGGTCGCTCAGGTGCCACCGGTGGTCTACGCTGCCCACATGGAGGAGGCGAGGAAGCGTGTCTTGCGCGACCCGCGTGACGCGCCGACGGTGGCACTGGCGCTGAGCCTGGACTGCGGCATCTGGACTGGCGACCAAGACCTCTTCGGTCGCGGCGTGCCGGTCTGTACCACCGAATCGCCGCGACGACTCCTAGAGGTTGGCGACATAGCGCTGTTCCCGCCAAACAACTTTAGTTTTGGCGCGCCAGCGGACTTGCATGATATGCAATCATTCCTGCCGCTACTAGGAAGCCCGACCCGGACTGTGTCCGCGTCAGTGGGCTCCGCATTGGGATCAAGCAAACCCTTAGCCAATACTAAGGGGGAGCTAGTCCCGACCAGATAGCCCAAGACCTTCCCGGGCTCAGCCTCGAGGAGATACACGCCACAAGCACTTACTACTGGCACAACAAGGCTGCCGTCGACGCCTACTTCCGACGGGTCGCGGATTTGGACGAAGCCGAGTACCGCGAGTGGGAGAACAGGCCTTCGCCCACCGTCCAGCGCCTGTGGGCCTTAGGGCCCTGCGGGAGCAACGCTCGGCGTGAAAGTGTGCTTTTTGCTCGACGAGAATATGTAGGTGCAGGCACGCACTGTTCTCGTGAGGCGTGGGCGCAACATCGACTTCTTGCGTGTCGGAGACACCCCCTCCTTTGAGAACGCCTGACCCAGAGATCCTACTCTACGTGGAGGAGCACCAGCGAATGCTCATTACTCGTAATTGCGCCAGCAAGCCACAGCATGTTGCCGACCATCTTGGCGCAAGGAAGCCGCGAATACCTCGGAATCGACAAACAAATCGGAGTCGGCTCGCTATTGCAGAAAATCTGGGAATGGCGTATAATGCCCAGAAACCACCTTCGCTTAGGAGGGCTGCAGTGCCAGTGAGAAAAGTCACGACGATTAGGTCCCTGCGCGAATCAGTCGCGATGCTGACAAGCTGGCTTGAGGCTACCCTAGAGGATTCGACTCCAGAGGTACAAGGATACTCAGACGAGCCTGACGATCTGTTACACTCTCTGCGTGATCTAGATGAACCGTTTGCCGTTCTGGCACGATTGTCCAAACTGGATTGGTCCTTCACAGATGACGAGACCGCCTACCTATCGCATGATATTCACCCGTATCCAGCGAAATTCATACCGCAGATCCCCCGACAACTCATAACACATCTGTCACTGCGAGGGGAGCTAGTATGGGACCCATTCGGAGGAAGCGGAACCACCGCGTTGGAGGCCATTTTGCTTGGGCGACGCGCTGTAAGCACCGACGTCAATCCGCTGTCCGAAATCATCGGGCGTGCGAAAACGTTGACTTTGACCAAAGAAGAAGAAACCTTGATCAGCGATTTCGCGGAGCAGCTAATAATACTGTCTAGCGATCCTTCTGCCATATGCGATGCCACGACCAGGTGGCGAGTTAACTACTCAGCCTACGTTCCGCCAATTCCGAACATCGAGCAATGGTTTCATCAGAACGCGATCGACGAGCTAGCTTATCTGTGCTGGCGAATCGAGCAGTTGCCGTGTCCGAAATGCCAGACCGTGGCGAGGGTCTGTCTATCCAAGTCCATACTAAAGGCGTCATATCAGGACGAGGAGACCAGATATGCTCGCCGGCCACGAGAGATTGCCGCGGGATCAGTGGTCCGCCTATTCGCCGGCAATTTGGCTATCGCCTTGAGGAAGGTTCGCGAGCTTGCGCCTCTGCTTCGGTTTCGAGAGGCAGACTTCAGAACCCTCGATCTTCGAGACTGTTGCGTCGGTTCCACTGGCTGCTCGCTGGCGGGCAGCTCCGTCGATCTGATCGTCACCTCGCCACCATATCCAAACAGCAACGATTACCACCTGTACCATCGATTTCGGCTTTTTTGGATGGGATATGATCCGCGTGAATTCGGGAAGCGCGAGATAGGGTCTCATCTGCGCCACCAGAGGGAATCGACCGGTTTTGAGTCGTACCTGAAGGAGTTGGTCGCATGCATGCGGAATATGTCTGATGCCTTGAGACCGGGCCGATACGCCGTGCTTGTTCTCGGTGATGCCGTCTTTGATGGCCGGGCGTATAATACCGCAGCACTGATAGGTAAATCGGCCAGTCAGGTTGGTCTGGACTTCGTGGGAACCATTGGGCGTGCAGTGCACGAAACAAAACGCTCGTTCGTCAGTCCCGGGAGGAGACTACGGTCTGAGCAGTTGCTTGTACTTAGGAAACCGCCCTGCGAAATGGAATTCGTGTTGCTGAAGCCGCCGTACAAGCTTTGGGATTACGAGGATCAGATTCGGCGACGAGAGGCGGATCTATTACTGGGACGTCATTTGAATAGAGCCGAAAACGGTGACTTGTCTTCGAGCTTGAACCCGTTGCACATGGATAAATTGCGGAGATTGACGTTCACACATGGCATAAGCTCACCATGCATCGGTCGAGAGTCCACCTGGCAGGCAGTGCTGGAAAATGGGGACGCTTTCAAAGCTACATCCCGCCGGAAGGATCCGAAATACGCCACCCACGGGATCCACCCATACAAAGGAAAGTTCTACCCCCAACTCGCGAGGTGTCTATTCAACCTTGGACTTCTTGAGCCAGGGCAGAAGGTCCTTGATCCGTTCTGTGGTAGCGGGACCGTCTTGTTGGAAGCGTACCTACATGGGCTACGAGGTTTCGGTCTTGATTTGAATCCCCTCGCAGTCAGGATTTCCCGCGCCAAGACGCAGATCCTAGAGGTAGACCCTTACTTGTGCGATAAACTATTGGCGAGATTTCAGTCTCGGCTGACTCACATGGACGGTCAAGGCGGGTGCATTGATGTATTCCCTGAGGGTACTCGATCTGAGTTGCTCTCGTGGTTCCCGGAGCGGGTCTTATTGAAGCTGGGTTGGCTCCTTACTGAAGCAGATCAAGTACCGGAGCTCCGGGTTCGCGAGTTTCTCGAAGTCATGGTTAGTAGTATCGTACGCCAGGTCTCCCAGCAGGAGCCACGAGATTTGCGAATTCGGAGAAGAGATGTCCCGCTGGATGACGCTCCAGTTCGAGAGCTTTTCGAAGAGCGGCTCCAAGAACAAAGGACCAGGCTCAAGTACTTTGCTGAGCGGTCCAACCGATCACCTGTCAGATTTCTAGAGGCGTCGGCTATTCACGGCGATTCAAGGGACCATGCAGTCTATGCAGCAAACGGTCTGCATCGCGGAAGCATCGATGCTGTTGTGACAAGCCCACCTTATGCTACCGCATTGCCCTATATAGACACCGACCGGCTGAGCATCTTGTTGTTGTTTGGAACGTCTTCCGATGAGAGAAATCGACTGGATATGTCGCTGACGGGGAGCCGAGAGATATCGAAGAAGTCTAAAACCGACATTGAAGCTCGGATCGATGCGGAGGACTTTGGGCTTATTTCTTCGGCTACAGCGAGGGCGGTCATCGCCGAGGTTCGGCGGGAAAACTTGCTGTCGCAAGTGGGTTTCCGAAAGCAAAACATGGCTGCTTTACTCTATCGCTATTTCGCTGATATGGCGGTTGTGGTGGGGAACCTCGACGCAGCACTCAAACCTGATGGGTCGGCGTTCTTTGTGATCGGGGACAACTCTACCGTGGCTGGCCAACAGCGAGTCACAATCAGAAGCAGCAAGGTTCTTCAGGAAACTGGGAACGCGGTCGGCTGGAATCTCGTGGACGTGATCCCTATTTCAGTGACAAGAGAAAACAGTGTTCATGCCAAGAACAGCATCACAACAAATGATATTCTGTGGTTCCGGAAGATGAGCTAAAGCCATCCATATTTCCTAGAAGCGCAGCCGAAAAGCCCCTTTTGAAAAAGCGGTGGGGAATCGCATCCGCTTTTTGGCACTATGTGGGGGGCAACAGCAGGTCTGGCAAACAATTCAGACCTCCTAGTGGGGACAGAATTCGCGGGTCTCTGC
>JACPQF010000032.1 GCA_016190625.1 Chloroflexota bacterium
ACTAGCATCCATGACACGTAAAGCATAGCAGATGCCCTATGTTGTGTTCAAGTTATTCTGTATAGACTCCTTAGCCCACGGTGCGCGGCGAATCGGCACGACTTGCGAACGGCATGGGTCGAGGTCAGACTATCGTAGGGGCGAATCCTTCGGCGCAAGGATTCGCCCCTACCTTGTTGTGAGCATGGCCGTGGACTCTTCCTTCATGCCGACGAACCTATGTCCAGCGGAAGAAGCGAATGGACAGCAGCAGGCAGGCAATAGACCAGATGGCGAGCACGGCCATGTCCGTCACTAGCGCCTGAATTCCAGCCCCGTTGAGCATCACCTGGCGTAGGCTATCGTTCAGGTAGGTGAGGGGCAGGATGCGGATGACCGGCTCCAGGTACTTGGGCATTAGCTCGGCGGGAAAGAACACCCCGGAGAGGAACATCAGCGGGAAGTTGAGCAACTGGCTCATTCCGTTGGCCGCCTCCTCCGTGCGGGCCACGGCGGCGATCACGTAGCCCAAAGCGACGAACGCGAGGGTGCCAAGGATCACCAACAAGCCGAGCAGATACCAACTCCCTACGTTCTGGACGTTGAATATCGCCCTCCCCACAGCGACAATGATGGCAGCCTGGACGATGCTGACCAGAAGACGAGAAACAACTTGGGCGGATACCAGCTTGGCTCTCGAAAGGGGAGTAGCGCCGTACCTCTTCAGGATGAGCGTCTGTCGCTGTCGTACCAGTGGTATGGAGTTGAAGATGCCCAGCCACATGAGCCCCATGCCGAGAATACCCGGAAGCAGGAAATCGATGTCACGCAGGCGCCGGGTCTGGGTGGAGACGGTGTCCACCTCCAACACGGTCGGCCTACCCGTGATCTGGCGATCCATCTCGCCGACTACCTGCCGCATGACACCTAGAATCGTCTGGCTAGCCACGGCATTGGTGGCATCGTAATACACTTCCAGCTTCGACTTGCCCCCTGCTGCGGCGGAGCCAACGCCCTCAGGGATCAAAATTACTGCCCGCCGGTCGCCTTTGCGCAACGCGTCGAGCTCTTTCTCCCGGTCGGCCTTCACCAAATCGAATACCGATATGCCGTCGAGAGCCTGCGCCAAACTCTGGCCGAGAGGCGATTCGTCCTCTACCACCAAGCCGACCTTGTACTTGCCGCTCTCCATGCCGCCGAAGGCCATGCCGAAGAAGAAAATGAACAGGACCGGCACGAGAACGGTGATGATCACGGAGGTGCGATCGCGCCCGAACTCCTTGAGATTGGTGACGACCAGCTTCTGAAAGGCTCTCATTCTCGAATCCTCCTTCCAGTGAGCTTGATAAAGACGTCTTCGAGAGAAGCGGGGCGAATCTGAACGGACGTGAGCCGGGCGCCTCTGCTCTCGGCATGCGCCATCAGGGCGGCAAGGGTATCGGGAACCCGAGCCGAGTAGACGGTCAAGTCGCCGTGATCCCTGCTGACGTGGGACACGCCGACCAACCCCTGAAGATCCTCTGGGCCAAGGTCGCGGTCGGTCTGAAATTGGATGGCGGATTCGGTGAAGTGCTGGCGAGCCAGCTCCTCAGGTGCGCCCAGAGCAATTATCGCACCGTGGTCCATGATCGCCACCCGGTCGCACAGCGCCTCTGCCTCCTCCATATAATGGGTGGTGAGAAACACGGTCTTGCCACGGCCCTTCCACTGGCGGACCAGGTCCCATACCGCCCGGCGAGCTTGGGGGTCGAGCCCGGTCGTGGGCTCGTCGAGAAACAGTATGTCCGGGTCATTGACCAGCGCCAGGGCGAGGGAAAGACGCTGCCTTTGGCCTCCCGATAGGTTTTTCGCAACGACCTTCTGCTTCTCACCTAGGTCCAGCAGTCCTACCAAGTCGTCGGGCGGCAAGTGTCTGTCGAAGAAGCTGCCGAACAGGTCCAGTAGCTCCCGCACGGTGAGATTGGGAGGCAGCTCTGCCGTCTGCAACTGTATGCCGATTCTCTGCTTTACTTTCGACAACTCGTGGCGCACGTCGAGACCGAGAACACAGACCTTCCCTTCATCCAGTTGCCTGAGTCCCTCGACGATCTCGATGGTAGTGGTCTTGCCCGCGCCGTTGGGTCCGAGCATGCCGAAGGTCTCTCCCACCTGAACATGGAAGCCAATGCCGTTCACGGCGCGGACATCTCCGTACTGTTTCTTTAGGCCTTCTACGTCGACGGCGATCATCGTCACCTCCTCGTGAAGAAACAAGGAATCTCGAACGCTCGCCTATTATACCACGAGATCGGAAAGAGAGCACTCCAAGATGCGGGATATGCTATAATCGCCCTATCCATCTAAGGAGCGTTGGCATCGTGCAACATCTATCGCTCGACGAAGGCCGGAGCCTGATCAAGTCAAGGCAACAAGCTTCTTCGTTGACTGTGTTTCGCTGTGTGTTGGCCGACGAGATCGGGCAGGCCTTTCTCACTCTTGTCGACGGGCTGACCTCGACAACCCAAGATCCGGAGACTATCGCCCGCTCCTATGGCCATCTGTTTGCCCTCCTTGCAGGTGAGGCCGAGCTGTACACGGGCGAGCTTGCCGGCGATGCCTGGCAAAACCACCTTCTCGATCGTCTGCTCGCGGACGAGAACGCCTTCAGCCGCAAAGCGGAGGTCGCGAACTGGGAAGAGATCGGGCCATCATTGCTTCAGGCGGTCCGATCTGACCTTCGACTGCTTCAGTTGCTGTTTCAGTTCGACGCCCGCTTAGCGTCCCAGGCTGCCGAGCTTTGCGTCGAGAACCCTGCTGGCGCGTGGCCGAGATGGGATGCCTTCAACGCTCTCGGCGGGCAGAAAGCTGGCGGGCGGCTGGCCGAGATGAAGCGGAAGTTCGCCCGGTCGCTGAACTGGAGCGACCTCGCCGCCGATCTGGCAGACCATCACCAGCAGACAGGCGTGGGACTCTTCGGCCACTATCGCGCCTTCCGGTGGCTACGCCGTGATGGCGCGGGCTCCCTCGAAGGCATATCCCATCCCGATCCCATCCGGCTCGACCAGATTATCGGCTATGAGCCGGAGCGGCAACTTCTCATCCAGAACACCGAGCACTTCCTTGCCGGCTATCCGGCCAACAACGTCCTCCTGTACGGCGACCGGGGCACTGGCAAGTCGTCGACCGTCAAGTCCTTGTTGAATGAGTACGGCTGCCGGGGACTTCGAATGGTGGAGGTGTCCAAGCAGCAACTGGACGATTTTCCGCAGATCTTGACCCTCCTGCGAGAACGACGTGAACGCTTCATCTTGTTCGTGGACGACCTGTCCTTCGAGGACGACGAGACCCACTACAAGGAGCTCAAGGCGGTGTTAGAGGGAGGGCTGGAGGCGCGCCCCGACAATGTGCTTCTTTACGCCACGTCCAATCGTCGCCACCTGATCAGAGAGCGATTTGGCGACCGCCAGGAAGGGTTGGCGGAGGAGATCCATCCCGGCGATACCTTCGAAGAGAAGCTGTCCCTGAGCGACCGCTTCGGCATCACTCTAACTTTCCTCTCGCCCGACCAGGACCGTTATCTCAACATCGTGGAAGGGCTGGCGCGCCAGAGACGGTTGACCATCCCTGCTGATGCCCTCAGACAGCGCGCCCTGCAATGGGCGACCCGGCATAACGGGCGCTCCGGCCGGACGGCACGCCAGTTCATCGATTTCCTCACGGGCGAGCTGGGGGTTGCGTTGTCCGAACCGCTGCTTCACCAGATTCAGGAATTGCGCAGATTGCCCCTCCCCGCCCACGAAGAGGAGCCCTCGTCACAGTCTTGATGCGGTCTAGCTAGTGGGGGAAGCCCTCACCCTCGGCCTCTCCCAGCGGGGAGAGGGAACTCATCCCCTCACCACTGCCGCATGAGAGGGGGATGCTCTCCATTCGGAAAGACTCCCGTTTCTGCACGGCCATCCTCCTCGTCACCCGGCCAACTATCTGCGAAATCCCCAAATCAGGTGAATCGGCGGTTCAGACCGGTTCCCCACGCGGATTCGGGCGCCACGTCAGCGGCGCAGAGAGTGGACCAGGCCGGTGATCGGCAGGGAGACGACGGCGGCAACGAGGCAAACGATGGCGCCGAGGTACAGTATCGCGGTGAGCCCGGCTGCCACGGTCAGAACGGGCGGCAGCAGCGTCTCCCGGTAGAAGGCGCTGCCTGCCGAGCCGAAGAAGAGCAGGGGAGCGTTCACCACCAGAAGCACAAGAAGCAAGTAGGCTAGCCGCCGCGGAAAGCCAATCAGATCAAGGGCGCTAGGCGACATGTTGTGGGCCACCGAGAAGACGAAGTAGATGTAAAGATAGGTGCGCCAGTCCGAGAGGCTGAAACCGCCCACCATCTGGCGCAAGATGGCCAACTCGAAGCCGTACACCTGCGCCACGACCCAGCCTGCCTTCTGCCCGTCCAGCACATCGGAGGGCTGGAAGAAGGGCACGCCAGTCGAGCTATCGTAGAGGGCAAAGTCCGGCAGCAGCAGACGGGTCGCGCCATATATGGCCAAAGAGCCGCCGACCAGAGGCGCCATTGCGCTGAGGAAGCAACCCAATTGGTGAAGTGGGTTGCGGGGCAGGTAAGAGAACTTGACGTAACCCAAGCCGCCAGTCTCTCTGTTCGGCTCGAAAAGGGCGAGCTTCATCAGCTTCATCCCCGTAAGGACGATGCAGGCGGCGTGACTTAGCTCATGAATGGGAGTGCCCAGCCAAGACACCGCCAGCACCCCGGGCCAGCCAAAGGCAGCCCCGATACGACGCATCAGCAGCCGCCTGAGATTATGGATCAGCAGGCAGCAGACCACCATGGGGAACAGCATTTGGAGAAGGGTCGCCGCCAACAGCGAGAAGTCCTGCCACAGGAAACGGAGAACCGTCGTGAATGCTAACGCTGCCGCTTGCAAAACCTCGTTGGCCACCTGCAACTCCCTCCGGCGTGTGCGACGGCAATGTAGCACAGTCAGAGAGGAAGCGCAACGGCAAGTTCAAAGAAAAGGTCGGCCGGCGACGAGGACACGGTGTAAACGAATACTCGGCGAATAAGTGAATAGCCATTCCACGCCCATCGCTTATTCGCTGCCTATTCGCTGACGCCGTACCCCGTATTTGTCGAACTTCATTAGCTGGGGCACGGCAGGGCGCCGGGGCGCCCTGCCAAAGGGCTGGGTATCCCGGCGCCTGTCGATCAAGTTGGCGACCTTGAGGTGCAGGATCGCCAAGTATTTGCTGGTCTCCTGCAGATGCTACTGTCGCGTCTGAATTTGGTTGTCGACGCACTTCACACCCGGCACTCGGCAAGCCAGTCTCTCTGCTTCGTTGCGCTCCATCGGGTCGCCGACAGAGCCGGAGAGGGTCACGTTTCCGCCCTGCACCGCCACCTGAATCTCGAACGACCTAACCAGATCGTCGCGGAATAGGGCGCTCTCGATATCGTGCTGGATCTCCAAGTCGTTCCGCGCTGGCGCGTTGCCTGGCGGTGGTGCGTAGGGTACGAAGTGTTCGCTGGGCTCTAGCGTTGGCTCGGCAGGAGTGCCCTGGATGATGTATTTCTCCTCCTCGGGTATGCCCTCCGGCATTCGCTCTGCCATATCGTCACCCTCCTTTTACCCCTGTTCTTCGATGCAACCTGCATGATCGCGCACTGCCAACACTGCAGTGCGCCTAGATATTCCCAGCATCGAACGTGCCAAGAGGATACGACAGACCGGTGTGGAGCCAAGCTAGGAATTGACGAGAACGCCACCATTGGCCTTCAGAGACCGGGTGTGGATGCCACACTCGCCGCCGCACTTGCTCGTGCCTACCCAGCGGCCGGCGCGCTCATTTTGATCGCTGGTGATTCGAGTGCAAGGCGCGCATCCCAGCGAACGGTAACCCACGCCATAAAGCGGATTCACCGATACGCCATTTAGGGCGAGGTACTGCCAAACTTCACGCTCGTACCAGAGAAGAATGGGGTTGAGCTTGATCAAACCCTTGTCACGCTGCTCGACTTCCCGGTAGTCAGTGCGGGTGCGTCCCTCCGTGCAGCGCAGGCCAGTCACCCAGCAGTCGACCTTCATTTCCTCGATGGCCTGCCGGGTAGGCTCGACCTTGAGAACCTCGCAACAGCGGTCCGGCTCTGACGCATAGAGGTCGTCCGGAATGGCCGCGCTGCTGCGGAAGACGCGCAGCTCGGGATAGCGGGCAACCTCCTGATTCATGAAGACCACCGTCTCGGCTGGCTTGAAGCGCGTAGTGACAATGAACCCACGAATGTCCGGACTAACCCGCTTCACGAGATGCCAGACGGCAACCGAGTCCTTTCCCAGGCTGTTGGCGACCACCAAACCGTCCCCGTATTCCTCGTAGGCTTCGCGGATCAGGGCCAGAGAGCGATCTACCTTCTGCGAGAAGTTGAGGCCCTCGACGAGTGCTGCCAGGTTTTCCGAAGTTGAGCTTGTCTGCAAGTTCCCACTCCTTTCAAGTGATGAGCACGAAGCATTCTGGCGCCAAGAAACCAAGAAGGCCCGTTTCCCGTGGAAAGCGAGCCTCCAGTTCTCTGGTCAGCCTGCCCAAGCAGAAGTAAAGATGAGTAATTAAATCGACTTAGTTGACTATAGCATGGGGGTCGTCCTCTGTCAAGTACTTTCTCTATGGGTTTTCGCCCTTTCTCAAAACTCGGTCCTCCACCCTCCACCCTCTACCCTCTACCCTTTACCCTAAAATGGCATGAATCTTGCCTTGCTCCCGACGGGATGCACATGCGATGGCTGTCGCCTTCGGCGGCGCCAAACTGGCCCCTTTGTCCCCCTTCGCATGCCTTCCCAAGGTCGCATACGGAATGCACAATCGACAGTAAGGGAGCACCCAGGTGAACACTGGAGATTTCGATTACTACCGGTATCTCATAGACAGACGACAGCGCAGTGGCAAGCTACCACTGCTTTTGACCCTCATGATCGTCGTCACCCCGTTCATTGTCTTTGTCGTGGGGTCAGGCTGGTTGGTTAGCCCCTTGTTCAAGTCCGTCGGCTTCTTCCACAACGTGGGAGTCAAGGCAGACACGGTGAGCAAAGCCGCCACTCTCGACTGGGCTATTCCCAGCGGACGTTTCTATACTCAGGCCAACGGGAAGACGCCGGGAACGAGCCAGCAGGGCTTCAAGGTGTCCGACGACGATGGCATCATGTTCTGGCGAGACTTCGATTGGCTGGGCGGCGTGGACGTGGTCGGCTTCCCGGCCTCCCGTCGCTTCGAGTGGGAAGGAGCCACGACCCAAGTCTTCACGAGGTTGGTGCTGCAATGGGATCCCAATACCAAGCAGACCACGGTCGTGAACCTTCTCGACGTGCTGAGCCAGCAAGGTAAGGACGACTGGCTGCTTCAAGTTCATTCCATTCCCAAGCCTCTGCCTCCCGACTTTGACAAGGGCAAGAGCTGGGATAAGATCGTGGAGGGCAGGCAAAACCTTCTCACCAAGAACACCTCATTCCTTAACAAGTATTTCTCGGTGTCGGACCCCATGCGCCTCTTCGGTCTCCCCACCTCTGAGATCGCCGACATGGATAGCCATTTCGCCATGCGCACCCAGAGGGCGGTCATACAGCAGTGGAAACAGGACACACCGTGGGCTGACGCTTTTCATATGACGCTGGGTAACACCGGCGACATCGCCATTCAGGCGGGGATCTTTCCTCTCGAGGCGTTGCAGCCCGAAGACGCGCCAAATAGCCCATAGGCGATTAGTCCCGCCCGCCATCCTCCAAGCGCCGAGTTGATCGCGCTGGCCCGCGCGGGCCAGCGCGGTCCCTAGTACTTTATTCCTATTACCTTCCGCCTACCCCTATGCTATAATGCGCTCACCGTCCGGGCGATCTTGCCACATACACTGGCAGAACTCCGACCAGGCCGCGCAAGGCTGGGGCATGAAACTCGACACTACCTATCTGACCCGGGTTCGAGTTCCTCAAAGGCGCTCCGATACGCTACACCGGGAGCGCCTGGTCGACTTCCTCCACGAGCAGGTAGAGTGCCGCCTGCTCCTCATCTCGGCGCCTGCTGGCTATGGCAAGACTACGCTGCTCGTCGACTTCGCCCATAGCGCTGGCGGGCCGGTCTGCTGGTATGGCCTGTCCGAGGCCGACAAGGACCTGAGGGTTTTCATTGAATACCTCGTGGCCAGCGTCAGACAACGGTACCCGACCTTCGGCGTGAAGACCCTCGGACTCCTCGAGAGGGTTGCCGATCTCGCTAGAGAGATGAGCTCGGTCGTCGGCCTCCTCGTCAGCGAGATGCAGGATTCCATCCCCGAGTACTTCTTCATCGTCCTGGATGACTACCACCTCGTCGACGAAAGCCCACTGGTAAACGAGGCGCTGGACCTCATCCTGTACTACCTACCGGCCAATTGCCATATCATTGTCTCGAGCCGCACCCTCCCGAAGATTTCTCTTTCCCGGCTCGCCGCAAAGCGCATGGTTGCCGGCCTTGGCACATCTGATCTACGCTTCACCGTGCAGGAGATCAGGGATTTCATGCTCGCCGCCTTTAAGATGCTGCTGCTGGAGCCCGTGGCTCAGGAGCTAGCCGACAAATCGGAGGGCTGGATCACGGGAATCGTGCTCAGCACCTACAGTCTGAGTCAAGGCATGCTGGAGACCATCACCCGCGCCCAGAAATCCGGCAGCCCCGTACTCGATTACCTTGCCAGCGAGGTATTCAACCAGCAGCCGCCAGAGGTGCAAAGTTTTCTTAGCGGGTCCTCTATTCTGCGCCAGTTCGACGCGGGGCGCTGCGCCGAAGTGCTGAGAATCGACAACGCTCAGGAAATGCTACTGGCCGTCGAGGATAGGAACCTGTTCATCACACGATTGGAGGGCAGCGACTGGTACCAGTATCATAACCTGTTCGCCGAATACCTCCAGAACAAGCTCAAGACGGAGTTCCCCGAGCGCTATCGCGAGCTCAACCTCCTCGCCGCTGTGGCCTGCCACCGCCGCGGGGAGGCCGACAACGCCGTGCGGCATTACGTGCTGGCAGAGCAGTACGACCAGATAGTAAGTATCGCGGAGGAGGCGGGGGAAGGCCTTCTAAACGCCGGCAAGCTTCAGACGCTGCAGCGCTGGCTGGGGACAATTCCGGCGGCGACACTAGAGGCAAATCCTCTCCTGCTGGCCTTTCAGGCGCGTGTGCTCTATCAGACCGGCGAGCTGGATCGAGCACTGGCCCTGTTTAGTCGGGCCATCGCCGACTTCGCGCGGCAGGGTGACAAACCCAACGCCGCGCGGGCTACCGTCAAGCGAAGCAGCGTTTTGCGGCTGATGGGCCGGCTGCAGGAGGCCGTTGAAGAGCTCCAGCGCGTGTTGAGTATTTCAGCCGACGATCCGGAAGTCGAGGCAGAGGCGCGCAAGGGAATTGGCATCATTCGGGGGATCGAGGGCAAATTCGCCGAGGGCATCGCCGAGTTGAAACGCTCCTTCGCTCTGTACGAGGGGCTGGGCAACACCTATCAGATGGCCGAGCTTTTCCACGCCATCGGCATGGCTCATTACTCGAAGGCAGACCTTTCAGCGGCAGAGGAGTACTATCGTCGTTCTCTTGCCCTTTCCGAGCAGATCGGGGATCTGGGCTTCGCCGCCACTACCCTGAACAATATGGCGATGGTGAGCTACAGACGGGGCGATTACACGGTGGCGCTGGAGACCCTGCGACAAGCCCTCGATAAAGTTCACAAGGCCGGCTATCTCCGCATGGAAGCCCACGTACTGGATAGCCTGGGCTGCGTTTTGCAGGACGCAGACGAGTTCGACGAAGCGGTGGGGTCCTTCGAAAACGCCCTCGAGCTGGGTCGGAGAGTAAACGAGCTTCCCCTCATCTCCCAGCTCCTGGACGAGATCGGCGTGACCTATGCGCTGAAAGGTGATTTGGCGAGGGCAGATCGTTTCATCCGCGAGGCATTCGTCGAGATTCAGGGACAGGCCAGGCGGTCGCCGTGCCCCCACCATGAGATGGCTGCGGGCCTACTGGCCTTCCGTCGCGGCGAGCCTCGCCAGGCGATTGGCCACTTCTCGAAAGCCTGCAGAGGGTTCAAGGCCGCGGGCGCCAAGATGGAGCTGGCCAGGGCCCATTATTACTTGGCGGCTGCCTATCTATCTCGCGACGACATCGGCGGGGCCGAGGAACACGTTCGGGCATTCGATCAGAGCGTTTCCAGCTTGGGCGGTGAGGGCTACCTTCTGGCGGACATCAAGCGGCTTCCTGCCCCGGTCGAGTTCGCGGTGTCGCGCGGAATTGGCGTCAAGTGGATCGAGCGAGCATGGCGTCGGCTGGGGATCGCGGGCGAATCATGCTCGGAGGGCACCCGTCCAGCATCTCCGCTGGGCAAGCGGGCACCGGACACGGACGACGCTGCCTCCGGTGCCATTCGTGCCTTCGCCCTAGGGAATTGCCGCGTAATATGCGGGGACCGGGAGGTCGTCGACGCCGATTGGGTGACTCAGGTTACAAAGGAGTTGTTCTTTTTCCTCGCGTCCCAGCCACGGGGAGCAAGACGGGAGGAGATCGTGGATGCGCTCTGGCCGGAGTTGTCGCCGGCGAGGGCTATCAGCAATTTCCACGGCACCCTGTATCGTCTTCGCCGGGCTACCTACTCCGACCTTGTTCTCCATCAGGGGGGGCGGTATTTCTTGAATCCGGGCATCGAGCTGTGGTACGACGCTGCGGAGTTCGAGGACTGCGTCAATCGGGCCCTGAGTTCCGGCGCAGGCAGCCATGATGCGGCTCCCCATTGGGAGAAAGCAGCGGCTATCTATCAGGGCGCCTTTCTGGCCCAGTTCTACGGCGAATGGTGCGAAGCTGCCAGAAGACGACTTGAAGACCGCTTTCTCCGGGCGCTGGGTGTCCTGGCTCGCCACACTCTGGCAAAAGGCAACCTTGCCGCCAGTGTTGCCTACCTCGAAAAGGCTCTGGCTGTCGATCCCTACGTCGAGGAATCTCACCGCCAGCTCCTCAGGCTGTATCACCAGTCAGGAGACCAGGCGTCGGTCATCAGACATTACAATCGTCTGGTGCAGATGCTGCGGGACGAGCTCGGCACCGAGCCAGAACCCGAGACCGTGTCCGTTTACAACTCCCTATTGGGGAGGACCAGACGACTATCGAAGGAACCCGAGCATTTGAGCAGCAACAAGGGCGGATGATTCGGTAAAGTCACAGATGAACCCAAGAGACCCCCAGCAAGGTTGATACAAGGCTATCAACCTTGTTTTTTTCTAAGTAGTGCATCCGGTAGATCCGTGGTACTAACAGAAACGGTGGTCATGGGCGGCTCCCGATCCCGAGCCGCCCCTACATGTTTGGCTACGTTGACCCATATGTAGGGGCGCTTCGGGATCGGGAGCGCCCTGAGCGGGATCGATCTTGGACTAACTTACCGGATGCACCACTAAGCGTGAAAGTCTGTGAGCACGCCGTTTTTCGTGTGAGAGTTTTGTGAGAGCGGGGTGTTAGACTGAGGTCGTAAAGTAATGGCTGGCGGGACAGCCAAACAACATGAGGAGGGACTCAAATGTCCAAACTGCGAAGTTCCATCTGGTACGCGACCTTCGTGATCATCTTCGTTCTCGGCCTGGCGCTGGCCAGTGGTGCTGATGCTGTCTGGCCGTAAGGTCGGCGTCTTCGGCAACGTGGGTAGATTCAGCCAACTCTTTTACAAAATGGGAGGATAGCACAATGCATCGATTCATGCAGGCATACTGGAACGTCATGTTCGTCGTTCTCGCCCTCGGTGCCCTGGCTCTGGCGACCGGAGCCGA
>JACPQF010000035.1 GCA_016190625.1 Chloroflexota bacterium
GCAGAGACCCGCGAATTCTGTCCCCACTAGGAGGTCTGAATTGTTTGCCAGACCTGCTGTTGCCCCCCACATAGTGCCAAAAAGCGGATGCGATTCCCCACCGCTTTTTCAAAAGGGGCTTTTCGGCTGCGCTTCTAGCGGTTCACGGGAAATGGCCGGAAGGCTATGCAGCCGATGTCAAGATCATGTGGCTCCATTCGGTGGCTCAATGATCGGAGGCGCCGACAAAAGACGACACTATGGTTCTGCATTGAAGTCTGCATCAAGCTGCTCAATTGATATCCACGGAAGCTTCTGGCCGCAGCTTCCACCCACGGTAACAGGGGGCCGGGGTAAATGCCGGCGAGGCTGTAGAATACCTCTTCGGTCTGGTTGCCTATCGCGGTCGTTTGGCGACCGAGGCCGCCGCAGGACCTACTGCGCGCCGTCCGACGGGGGCATCGGGGCGACGTCAGTGGCCAATAGCCCCTCGATTCGCTCCAACTGCCGGAGTCTCGACACCAAGACGCCTTCCCTACGTGCCAGATCCAGCGCGTCTGGACGAATGCCCCGAGGGGCAACTACCCAGAGGCGTCCAAACGTGAGATGCTTGGCTTTCGAGATGGCGTACGCATTCTTCAGGAATCTCTCAACCATCGCCTGCGTTATCGCCCCCCGTCTGTGCTTCGCCTCGATGGCCCAGTAGTCTTCAGGTCGCTCTCCTGTTATGACGATGTCGACCTCGTAGGTATCGGGTCTGTCGCCGTACTGGCCGTGCGGGTCGTCGACGCGTGCCTTTCCTACGCTGGAAACAACCGGCAGTCGAACGTCATATTCCACGCCGAATAGTGTACCCGCCACGGTTTGACCCCTGAATTGGCGCGCCAGGTTCTCAACCCGCCTTTCGAATAACAGACCCGTCTCCTGCCGGTCCTGAGCGTGTTGTGCCTCGTACCAATCCAGCATACGCCGTAAGGCCTTGCTGTTGCTCAGGACGGCCTCAGGGTCGCGTCTTTCCGGCTCAACCACAAGCCACAAGGCGAAGACGGGATCAACCATCTCCAGCAGACCTCCGGTCTCCCGCAGGAAGTCGGCGTCGACCAGGGCGTTGATGGCGCCGTGTATTCGCGTGTGGGCGTGATGCCGCCTCAGCCTTCGCTCGACGCTGGCTCTAGAAATGGGCTGCCAGCGGGCTACCTGCCGCAAAACAGCCTCAAGGGTATTTCGCATTCCATTTGCGTCGGTTCGCAGAGCCGACTCGAGAAGGTAGCGGCAGTTCTGGCCGATGTTGGCCACCCTGCCGATAATCTCGTGCTGGAAAGCGAGGTCGACTGTGTCTGAAGCTACCTTACCGGTGCTCGCTCTAGCGATCTGCCCGGCGCGCGAGGCCACGGCATGAGCATAAAACGGCCACCCTCCCGTCAATTCGTGCAGGCGCACAGATGCATCTGGCTCGTAGTCCGCGCCAGTTTCGGACCAGATACGCGTGACCAATTCGTTGGTTCCGTCGGAGGCGAATGGCCCCAGCTCCAGTTGCTCAAAGCGAGTGAAGAGTGGACTTTCGCTATCGGCGATTAGATTCCGCATTACGCTTACGCGTGAGCCGGCGACGACGAAGGCGACTTTTCCCCGGCGGTCAAGGGCAGCTCGCACGGCGCCCATAAGGTTATCGGTCTTGGGAAACGCCTTGAGACGCACGATCTCCTGAAACTCGTCCAACATGACGAGCAAAGGCAAATCGAGAACTCTTGATACTTCTCCCGGGAACCGCATAACGGCAGCGAGTAAGGTTCCGTAGGATGATCCTTCGCTCATTAGCGACAAGAGATGGTCGATGCCCGAGTTCAGATCAGGGTGAAGGGCGGTGGCCGTCTCCCTGAAAGCCTTTCCGCCGGCACCAACATCGAAAGCGCGTCCGGTAGCGATGCCTGCCGCTCGCATTGTCTCAGCCATTAGTGCACGGGCAAAGTCCTCGGGGCTAGAGACAACCTCATCTAGAGCAAGGTAGGCAATGGCTGAAGTCGCGTGGCAATGGCGCACCTCGTCTAGTAGCATGGTCTTGCCGATGCGACGAAGGCCAAGAAGAGCGACATGCCTCCTCACGCCCGCAGCAAGGGAACGAAGGATCGAGTCAAATTCCTCAAGCTCTCTAGCCTGGTCGACGAACAACGGCTCCAAAGGTACCGTGGGAGGTAACATGGTCCACATCCCAGCTTTGCTACGGTAGCAAATTGTACGCCGATCCCGTACAGTTTGCTACCGCAGCAAATCATACGACATCGTTGCTCAGTTTGCAACCAAGATCAACCGACTTCGCCTGTGGGAACAGTCTGAAAAGCAACGGCGCTCATGGTGGCCGTCGCCACGCCAAGAGGGCGTCGGGATGAGCGCCAACTCATGTACCTGAGGGAAAAGGCCGCCCGAAGACATCAGCGCAATCCCAAAATCTGTGTAACTTGGCAACGTCACATTTCCCGCGACCCTGCGGATCAATCCGCAGGCTGAAAGCGCAAGCGTGCTAAAGCAGGCTAAGGAACGGTATCCGGTACTCCCCAGCACGCTTCAGCGCGCTTCTGCTGTTAGCCTTGGGATTGATCCCAAGGCGGCTGCGCATGACATTTGCGATGGATCCGTGCAATGTGACATTGCCAAGGTAATCAGCAGTTCAGACAACCACCCGTGCCATCGGCATCCCGTGTGATTACCCGATCAGGCTCCTTGCCGCGGCTTCCACCCACTGGAACAGGGGGCCGGGGTAGATGCCGGCGATGAGAACGCCGACAAGAGAGAGGCCGAGCGCGGTCACGACCGGAGCGGAGGCCTTGACGCCTTCTTCGGACGGGGCGGCGCCGAGATACATGATCTTGAGGACCCGCACGTAGTAGTAGGCGGAGATGGCGCTGTTGATCAGGCCGATGATCACCAGCCAGACCCAGCCGGCCTCCACGGCCGAGCTGAAAAGGTAGAACTTGCCGACAAAGCCGACCGTGGGCGGAATGCCGGTCAGGGAGATGAGACAGAAAGCAAGGGCCAGAGCCAGTCCGGGCGCCCGTCTGGCCATGCCGGAGTAGCCGGCGATCTCGTCGTTCCCCGTCTTCTCGGAGATGGCAATGATGGCGATGAAGGCGCCAAGGTTCGTCAGGGCGTAGCCGAGCAAGAAGAAGATGACGCCGCTGGCGGCAAACTGCGACGAGTTGGAGGTCGCCACCACGCCGACCAGGACGTAGCCAGCCTGGGCGATGCTGCTGTAGGCCAGAAGCCGCTTGACGTTCGACTGAACCAGCGCCACCACGTTGCCGATGGTCATGGTCAGCACCGCCAGGATAGCGAAGATCGTTTGCCAGTCGACAAACCCTTCATGACCCAGGGAGATGTTGAAGACTCGCAGGATGACGGCGAACCCCGCCGCCTTGCTGCCGACTGAAAGGAACGCGGTTATCGGCGTCGGCGCCCCTTCGTAGACGTCGGGCGCCCACATCTGGAATGGCACCATGGCGATCTTGAAGCCAAAGCCGGCCACGAGCAGGACCGTGGCCAGAATCAGGGCGCTCTGACCGATGGCCTTGGCGACGGTTATCGACGAAGCGATCTGGTCCAGTTGGGTTGTCCCGGTCAGGCCGAAGATGAGCGCCATGCCGTACAGCAAGACCGCCGAGCTGAGGGCGCCCAGAAGCATGTACTTCAGACCAGCTTCGGAAGACTTCCCGTCCCTCAGGAATGCGGCGAGGACGTAGAGAGAGATGCTGGTCAGTTCGAGGGCAATGTAGATCGAGATCAGCTCTCGCGTGCTCGCCATTAGCATCATGCCCGCGGTGGAAAGGAGAACCAGCGCATAGTACTCGCCCTGGCTGCGCCGGAACTTCTTGGCGTAGTCGACCGAAGAGAGGATCACCAGGCCGGCGATGCCGAGGAAGGCGAAGTTGAACAAGACGGTAAACGAATCGCTTACCAGCATTTTATCGAACGCATACTTAGCCGGTTCCATCGGCAGCCAGCCGTTGACGAGCGCGGCGATGAGGACGCCGGCCACGCCGACGGCCGCCAGAATCCCCTTCTTCTGAACGACGAGGTCGAGCAATACGATGATTACAGCTATAACGCCCAGAACGATCTCCGGGCCAAGCAGACTAAGGTTCAACTTGTCTAACTCCTTCGTTAGGGGACAGGGGTCGGGGGTCGGGAGGACTGTCCCCTGTCCCCTATCAGGATCCTAACCGAGCCATAATAGTCGGGACAGCAGTGTTGACCATGTTAAGCACGACGGCAGGAGCGACGCCGACGAGCACGATCACCACCACCATGGTGAAGACCGCCACGCGCTCGACTGTCACCGCGTCGGTTAGGTCACTCCATTTCGGATTGAACTCGCCGAAGAACACCCGTTGGAGCATCCAGAGAATATAGCCGGCCGTCAGGACGATTCCGCTGGCGCCGAGAATGGCCGCCAATTGATATTTCTCGTAAACGCCAATGAACACCAGCAGCTCGGCCACGAAGCCGCTAAGGGCGGGGAGGCCGAGGGAAGCGAGCCCGGCGACGGTGAAGACGGCGGCGATCACCGGCATGCGCTGGGCCAGGCCGCCGGTCAGCTCGGGTATCTGCCGGGTGTGCGTCCTATCGTAGATCAGGCCCACCACCATGAACAGCAGGCCCGTGATGGTGCCGTGAGTGAACATCTGGAGAACCGCTCCCACCAGACCGATCTTGGTCAGCGCGGCCACGCCGAGTAGCACGTAGCCCATATGGCTCACGCTGCTGTAAGCGATCAGCCGCTTGAGATCCTTCTGGACCATCGTTACGGCCGCGCCATAGAGCACGCCGATGACTGCAAGAATCAGGAGCGCAGGGGCGAAGTACTTGGCGGCGTCCGGCAGAATGGTCACGCAGATACGGATGATGCCGTATCCGCCCATCTTCAGCAGCACGCCGGCCAGCATCACGCTGACCGCGGTGGGAGCGTCGCTGTGGGCGTCCGGAAGCCAGGTGTGGAACGGCACCATCGGCAGTTTGATGGCGAAGCCGATGAACAAGAGCAAGAAGATGAGATTGGCGCCTTCCTTGACGCTGCCCTGGCCGAGGGCGATCATGTCGAACGTGTTCGGGCTCGAGGCGAAATAGAGCCAGAGAATACCGGCCAGCATGAAAGCGCTGCCCACGATGGTGTAGATCAGGAACTTCATCGCCGAGTACTCGCGGCGACCGCTGCCCCAAATGCCGATGAGGAGGAACATCGGAACCAACTCGACCTCCCAGAACAGGAAGAACAGGAAGAAGTCGAGGGAGGTAAAGACGCCCAGAACGCCCGTCTCGAGCACGAGGAGCAGGCTGAAATACTCCTTCGGCCGGAGGGAGATCTTCCACGAGATGAGCACGGCGAGGAACCCCAGAAGCGTGGTCAGGATGACCATCGGCAGGCTGAGGCCGTCCACGCCGAGGAAATACTCGACCTTGAACTGGCCCACGGATATCCAGTTTGCCCGCTCAACAAACTGCGCCTGCAGCATCGGGTCGTTAGTCTTGAACAGGAAGACCAAGACTAAGGACAGCAGGAAAGTGACCAGGCTAAAACCCGCCGCCACCCACTTAATGCCCCTCGCGTCATCCCGCTTGAGCAGCAGCGCAATCGCTATGGCTCCCACCAGAGGCAGGAAGGTTATGATGGTCAGATAAGGCATCCTGTGACTCCGATACCTGCGAATTTCATTTGCAGGCTGATATTGTTTGCTTGCCTGCGGATTCTATCCGCAGGTGGTCCTTCGTATTCCGCTCCCGCGCAATCCTATGGCTTGGCCACCCAGCCGGATACCGAGTTCGGCAGGCCCAGCATCCATAAGCCCATGATCACTAGAACCCCGGCAAAGATCACCAGAGCGTAAGCTTGCACCCGGCCGGTCTCCGCCTTTCGCACGCCGCCGCTGATAGCCATGACCAGCCTGGCCACGCCGTTGACGATGCCGTCGACAAACGTGTGATCGAACCAGCTAAGGACCGCGCAAATCCCGATGACTGCGCCCCGGGTAATGACGCCCTCGTACAGATGGTCGAGATAATACTTGTTGGTCAGCCACTTGTGGGCCGGGCCGAAGGCCCTGCCCAGGCTCTCGGCGCTGATCCACTTGGCCCCGTAAACGGCGTAGGCAAGAAATATCCCTGCCAGTGCCACAACCACGGACGAGGCCATCACTCCGTAGTTGAAATGGACCACGTAGCCCTCTTCGAGCAACCCGCCGAACCAGCCATTCACGTTGAGGAAGCCGGTCAACACCGCAAGGATTGCCAGAACGATCAGCGGCACGGTCATTACCCGGGGCGACTCGTGTGCCCCTACGGCATGAGCCGAATGAGATTGGTCGAGGTGAATAGCGTGTCCGCTCGTATGGCCGCTGGTATGGCCACCTTGCGCAGTAGCCGGTCCTCTAAAGCTGCCGCCGAAGGCCACGAACATCATCCGGAACATGTAGAAGGCGGTCATGAACGCGGCGGCGAGCCCCAAGGCGAAGAGCAACACGTTGCCATGGCCGCCCAGAGTATCGGCCAGGATCTCGTCCTTGCTCCAGAACCCGGAAAAAGGCGGGATGCCTGATAGGCTAAGGGAAGCGATGAGAACCGTAATGAAAGTCACCGGCATAGCCCGGCGCAGGCCACCCATCTCCCGCATGTCCTGCGTGCCGGTGCCATGGATCATGGAGCCGGAGCCAAGGAACAGCAGGGCCTTAAAGAAGGCGTGGTTGAACAGGTGGAAGATGCCCGCTACCAGGCCGCCAACACCCAGAGCCATCATCATGTAGCCGAGCTGGCTCACGGTCGAATAAGCCATAACCCGCTTCACGTCGTGCATAACCAGGCCCATGCTGGCCGCAAAGATGGCCGTGAAGCCGCCTACAAAGGCCACTACCACCATGGCATCAGGCGCCGCCTCGAACAGAGGGAACATCCTCGCCACCAGGTAGACTCCCGCCGCCACCATGGTCGCCGCATGGATCAAGGCGCTAACCGGCGTCGGGCCTTCCATAGCGTCTGGCAACCAAACGTGAAGCGGGAACTGCGCCGATTTGCCCACCGCACCGGCGAAGATGCCAAGGGCAGCCCAAGTCAAACCCGCCCCTGCAATGAGATCCAGAGTTGTCTTCTCGTTGAGAAAGGCGATATTTAGCCCGTTGGGTCCGGCAGGATCGACGTTGAAAACCAGCCAAAGGATGGCCACCAGAAAACCGAGATCGCCGAGCCGGGTGACGATGAAGGCCTTCTTCGCCGCGGCTGCCGCCGCTGGTTTCTGGAACCAGAATCCGATGAGGAGGTAAGAGCAGAGTCCCACCAGTTCCCAGAAGAAGTAGACCATAATCAGGTTGTTGGCCAGAACGAGGCCCAGCATGGAGGCGGTGAACAGCGACATGAACGCGTAGTACCGCGAGTAACCGGGGTCGCCCGCCATATAGCCTTGCGAATAGATCTGCACCAGGAGGCTCACGCCGGTGACTACCACCAGCATGAAGGCGGCTAGTGGATCGATGGCCACGCCCAGCGACAGAGTCAGCGATTCTGTCAGGCCCGGGATGTTGACCCAGTTGTAGCTAGCCTGATTCTCGGCCGCCGTGCCGACCGGTTCCGCGACTACCCGGACCAGCACGACCAGCGAGGCCAGAAAGGCCAGACCGATGGCGGCGATGGTGACGTAGCCGCAGAGCTTCGGCCGCGAGCGCGTCAAGAAGACCGTAATCACGAAGGATATCAGCGGCAGAAATAGTATGGCCCAACCAAGGTCAGCTAATGACATATCCTAGTTCCTCTAAAGGTTTCGCAGCATCTCCTCTACGACCTGCTGTTTGGCCTTGGCGACATAAACCACATGGGGCGCTCCGGCTTCGGACGCCTTTTCTACCATTTCCGGCAGCACTCGCGCTGGCACGCCCTCAGCTTCCAGAAACTCTTTCCACATCTCGGCGGAGGCCCGACTCGGCGTCCTTCGAAAAATCACCCACATTACACTGTCACCACTTCATGAGATCGATCTGCTGGACGTCGACCGTCTGCCGCTGGCGGTAGACGGCGATTATCAGGGCCAGGCCCACGGCAGCCTCGGCGGCGGCCACGGTCATGATAAATATGGCGAATACCTGCCCGGTCAGCGCTACCGGCGTAACGTAGCGGGAGAAGGCCACCATCGCCACGTTGACGGCGTTCAGCATGATCTCGATGCACATCAAGATAACTACGGCGTTGCGCTTGGATAGCGCCCCCACCAGCCCGATGCTGAACATGGCGGCGCTCAAGACGAGAAAGTGGTCTAGTCCAATTGCCATTTCTTAGTCCTCCCTCGCCACCACAATCGCTCCGACCATCGCCGCCAGAAGAAGGACCGACGCCACCTCGAACGGCAGCACAAATCCGGACGATAGCAATTCGCCTGCTGCATTTCGAGACCCGAGCAGCAATTCGGCGATCTTGGTCGGCGTGTCCGTGACAGGAGCATCGATCATGTTGACTGACCACGTGGTGTTCACCATTACCATCGCCAGCGTGGCAAACAGCAAAGCGGCCACGAAGAAGGCGGGCGCCCTGAGCCGGTTGTTCTGGCTCGCTTGCTCCGGTCCGTGCGTTAGCATTACCGCAAACACGAACAGGATGGCCACCGCTCCGGCGTAGATAAGGATCTGGACCGCCGCCACAAAATCAGCGCTCAGCGTGATGTAGAGGCCGGCAACGCCAATAAATGAGAGAACCAGGTATAGGGCCGCGTGAAACACGTTGCGAACCGTCACCACGCTTATGGTCGAGCCCAAGACGACCACCGCCAGAACGTAGAAAGCGATCGTTACGCCAGCGTTGCTCATCGGCCACCCCTCGCGGCAGACATTACTTCCCTCTCCCGTGGGTGATGGGGCACGGCGCTCTGGTAGTACTCGGAAGCCTCCACGTCATCCGCCATCAGACGCTCCTTGGTAAGGTAGAGATCATCCCGGCAATAGGTGGAGTTCTCGATTCTCTTGCCGAGGAATAGCGCCCCGAACGGGCACGCCTCCACGCACAGGCCACAGAACATGCACAAGCCGGTGTCTATCTCGTATTTGTCGATCACCCGGCTAGCGCCATCGGCGGAGTGGGTCTCTATCTTTATGACCCCGTGGGGACAGGCCCGGGCGCACATCGAGCAGCCAGTGCACAGCTCGGCGTACCACTTGAAGCTCGTGCCCCGGATCCTCGCGGGGATCGGCAGCTTTTCTTCGGGATACTGCACCGTGACCGGCTTCCTGAACAGGTGCCGCATGGTCACCGACAGCCCCTTTAATATTCCTACACCAGCGGACATCCTCTGTCCTTTCCCTTTAGATCAGGCTTGTCCGGAGACAAGCAAAACAATTAACGCCGTGACGAATACGTTGGCCAGCGCCACCGGCAACAGGAATTTCCAGCCGAAGCCCATGAGCTGGTCGACCCGGAAGCGGGGCAGGGTTGCCCTGAGCCACAGGAACAGGAAGAACATCACTGCCACCTTGCCGATGAACCACATCCAAGGCGGCAAGATTGGTCCCTGCCAGCCCGCCAGAAAGATGGTTGCGCCAATGACTGCTACCGCCAGCATGTGGGTGTATTCGGCCAGATAGAACACCGCGAACTTCATTCCGCTATATTCGGTGTGAAAGCCGGCCACTAGCTCGGATTCCGCCTCCAGCAGATCGAAGGGCGACCGGCCCGTCTCCGATACCGCGGCGATCACGTAGATCAAGAATCCCAGCGGTTGGAGCACGATGTAGGGGATGGTCTGACCCTCGACGATCTTGCCCATTTGCATCGTGCCGGCGATTATCAGCACGCCGAGGAGCGAGAGCACCAGGGGCACCTCGTAGCTGACCATCTGGGCTACGGACCGCATGGCGCCCAACAGCGAATACTTGTTGTTCGAGCTCCAGCCCGCCATCACGCAGCCGATGACGCCCAGCGAGCTTATGGCAATGAAGTAGAGCACGCCGATGTTGAGGTCGGCAAAGACTAGGCTCGGCGTGAACGGGAACACGGCAAAGACCGCCACGGCCGGAGCGAACGAGATAACGGGTGCGAGGTTGAACACGAACTTGTCGGCGCCTGTCGGGACAAAGCTCTCCTTGGTCATGATCTTTATGGCGTCCGCCACCGGCTGGAGCACGCCGTGCCAGCCGACCCGGTTGGGGCCGTAGCGGACCTGCATCCGGCCAATGACCTTCCGCTCGGCGTACATCTCTATCAATAGGCAGACGGTGATGAAGCCGATTACCAGCCCGGCTCCCAACACGGCGAAGAAGAGATAGACGACCCAACTCGGCAGGAAATTCAACAGTTCTGCGAGCGGCGCACCGATCTTGCCGGGATCCAGAATATACTCCACTAGCGGTCCACCTCGCCAAGCACGATGTCGATGCTACCCAGAATGATAATGGCGTCGGCCACCTTCCAGCCCACGATCATGTCGCGCAGGCAGGTCAGGTTGATGAAAGATGGCGAGCGGATCTTGAAGCGATAGGGAGCCACCGAGCC
>JACPQF010000002.1 GCA_016190625.1 Chloroflexota bacterium
GGGTCGGTTCCCCCGCCCCGTGTGACTTATGCCCCGAGCTCTGTCCCCCGACCCCTGACCCCTTTCCCCCGTCGGCGCCGTTTGCCTCGACCATCGCCGCTCTCTCGCTATCAAGCTTGTAGCCTACACCCCTGATGGTCTGAACGAGATCGTCTGACTCTATCTGGGAAGCCAGTTTGCGGCGCAACCGGTTGATGGATACGTCGACCACGTTGCTCCGCGTCGTCCCCTGCTCGCCCCAAACCTCCCGGAGCAAAACCTCCTGGCTCACCGGCCGTCCGCCGTGCTTTGCCAGCAGGTAGAGGACGTCGAACTCCCTCGCCGACAGCTCCAGCCGTCTGGACCCGAACCAGGCGGTCTCCTGCGCCGCGTCGAGACGCAACTGCCCAAAGCGAGCGTCGCCCTTCTTCTGCATCTCCTGCGTGCGCGCCATCTGGCTTACCGCGCCTCTCAGCTCGCTGGAAAGCCGTGTCGATTCTTTCCGGACGGTAGCGTACGCCTTGGCGTTGGCAATGAGCGGGACAAAGCAACCAACCAAATGCCCGATAAGCTCGCGCTGCCGCGGGCTGATGCTCTCGCGGGCAGTGGCGCTGAGAAGCCAGAGAACGCCCCGATAAGCGCCATTTCCTACCAGAGGCACCAGAAGAACGTACGAAGGCGAAAGGCCGCCGGCCCATGCGGACATCATCTCGTCTTCAGGGGAGCCTATCTCCCGCGGCTCTCCCCCCTGAATGAGTTTTCGCGCTTGCTCGATCTGCTCCTTGGCAGCACGCCCACCCTTGGCAGGCCCGATTCTTGCTCCCTCCGGAAACATCGCAACGGGCGGAGCGAGCCCGCCGGCGCTGTCATCCAGCAGTACGATGGCGCCGTGAGTGCATTCGGCGGCGCTAACGGCCATCTGCACCATTTTCCGCTGTAACTGGTCAGGGTCCAGCGCCGCAGTAAGATCGACGGATAGATCCGCCATCGAGCGGGCGCCGCGCTCCGCTTGCAGCAGCAAAGCCAGCTCGTGCCGCTCCGTCTGCTCCCGCAAGCGCCGCTGGGCCACGTAGCCGGAGAAGACTGCGATAAGGTAGAACAGCGGTATCTGCATGGGCAGCAGTCTGCCGAGGAGACCTGTATTCGCTCCCTGCATATAGGCTATGCCAATGTAGGCAAACGAGACGAGGGTAGCGCTGAGAAAGCTGCCGGAGTAGCCAAGGTAGATGGCGTAATAGATGATGAGCACGGGGAAGAAGACGAAGAAGGCGCTCTCCACCCCGAACAGAGCCAGCGTGCCGCCGGCGAAGCCCGTATCGACCACCAGCATCAGGTAAGGCAGGATCCGCGCCGGCAAGAAACGGATCAGGGTGAACAATAGGAAGGACAGGTAGACGAGGTAGAACAACGACAGGCCTAGAGCCGGCCAGATATCGATCTCTTTCCGCTGGAAATAGACCCCTGCCGCCAGCAGGAGCAGCGCCAACAGGCGAAACTTGCGAGTTTCCCGTTCAGTGCGAAGGATATCTTCCATAACTTCTCCCAACCAGACCTTCACTCAATTATAAGCACTGAACGCCAGTTTGTCACGTAGGGAAAAAGTAACATGTAGGAAGAAAGTAACATTACTTACAAGAGTACTGGTCACCGTGCCATCAGTTGTGATCTGCCACGAGCTGGGCGCATCGGCCGCGTGCTTTGCCGCCCGCTGTAAGAAGTCCGGCACGAATGTTTTGGTTGTGCCCTCTGGCGTCGTAAACAAGGCGCTGAAATTGATCTGGGTGTTGACCGTCAGCGTGCTCGTCTGTGGACTGGTAGGATAGTAGTTCCGCGGGTGCTGGCCCTTGAAGTTGTCCACTGCTTTCTGGACCTCGGATACATCCGTTGACTTACTCGAGCCGCGGGCGCCAGCGCTCATGCCGGTGGTGTTACCTGCCACGATGGCCGCAAGGATACTAAGAATAGCCACCACAACCGCGAGCTCGATAGCTGTCAGCGCTTGCTGCTCCTCCCCGATTCTCTCAGTGTTCTGCCAATTCCGATCTGTCCTTTCCCCGGATTCCTATCGGTTCCGGGAGCACTGCGGTTGGACGGTCCAGCGGCGTGGCGCCGTCGTCACTCTCCGTCACAGAACGTTCGTACTGTCAAGGTCACTCCTCGCCCGTGGCAGGGACTTTTCGCTCTGAGTAGCCTGTGACGCTCTACTGAGTGTCCCAGGGTTCCCGGAACCCTAGGACAAGCACAGAAGCTTGAAGTTTCCGAACAGCCGCAGCGAAGAGTCTTGGCGGCGGGGGGCCTCCCCCCACCAGATGCTTCACTGCGGCTCAGCGTAACGGAGATCGTCGGAGTATGAAAAGCCCCTTTCGCGCCCGTTGGGAGCGATCGCTCAAGCTACGCTCGTAAAACTAACACTAACGGGCAACGCTGAGCGTCGACCCCCTACGGATAGACGCCAGTGCTGTAGCTAGGGGTCGAAGTGACCACGCCGGTGCTGGTGTTGATGCCCCAAGTGTAGGTTCCCGAAGGATTGTTGGTCGCCCCCGTGTGCACGCTGGTGTTGGCCGATGGTACTACGTCGTTGCCCCGCAGGAAGTTCTCGTCAACCAGGGCCGGAATAGAGATGACGTTGGTGCTGCCGACGAGCGGCCATTGGTTGCCCGACCGGGTGCGGGTGTTGGACCGCCATGCGTCTACTGCCGCCTGTAGCATTCTCTGGTCCGCTTTGTAGGCGTTGTCCTTGCCCCGGTTCAGGAACCCGCCCACGTTCGGGATCACCACCGCGGCGAGGATTGCCAGGACCGCCAGCACCACCATGATCTCCACCAAAGTGAAGCCCCCCTGAGATCGCCTTGACCCTTTCATCCGATTTCTCTCCTTTCAGTTTATGTAGGACTCAGACCTCCTCGGTCTGGGACATCCCCTAGTAGGCCGCATTGCTGAGCAGGACTCGCACTATTCCGCCCGCCTCGATCACCCAGACCGGCGTCGGGCTGGATTGGTCTGGCACGCCATCGGCGTCTGCATCCGATGTGGTCTCCGACGCGTGCTTGGGTCGCTTTGCCAGGAAACTCGGCACCAGCTTCTTGGTGCCAAGAGGCGGCGTGGTGAACGTGGCGTCCCAGTCGATGGCGACGAAGGTGAGCGGGTTGTCGGCCGAAAACGGCAAGGTGGGCGCTTTCCCCGCCTCGACGCTTACCGACCCGACCTGTTTTCCCAGAGTCGGCCATATCTCCTGCGGGTGAAGCGCCTGATAGCCGTTCACGGCCTTCTGCACCTCCATGATGTCGGTCGACTTGGTCGTACCCCGAGCGCTGGTGCCCGACCCCCTCACCGAGATCATAACTATGGTCATCAAGATGCCAAGGATCGCGAGGACGATTGCCAACTCGATAAGCGTGAGGCCGGCCTCTCCCCCTTTTCCTTCCCCCTTCGTCCTGGTCCTCGGCCCTTCCCGCTCGCTGCACATCTCTCGATACAACTTCCGTTTCTGAGAAGGCTCGGTTTCTCCCATCGTTCCCGTTTTGCCACATTTGCCCAGATCCCACGTCATAGGGCCCTGACATGGACCTTACTTCGTGGCCGCCATTCCTTACGGCAACCTTACAATTGCCGCCACCGTTAATATAACCGATAGGCGGGCAGTTGTCAATGCCCTGGGCTGGCATTTCGGTGAAATAGGATAAAATGGCTATCCGCTGATAGTTACTTAGTCGCTCAGCACGACCACGGTATTCGCCGCGGTCCCCACGTACACCCTCCCGTTCGACGCGTCGGCGGCAACAGCATAGCCGGTCGCTCCGACGTCGATCGTGCCGATCACGCTGTTGGTCGCGCCGTCGATCACCGTCAGCAGGCTGGAGCTGTTGCTGGTCGCATAGAGGTGATTCCGTGCGCTGTTGATTGCCACGGAATACACCGGATTGCTGCCAACCGATACGGTAGCGATGCTCGCTCCTGTCGTAGGGTCCAGGACATTCACCGTACCCGCCCCTTGGTCTGCGACGTAGAGCCGGCTGGCGCTGGCGACGATGGCAGATGAAGGTGACCACGTCAGCGAGAACGTTTGGGCGATCGTGTTGGACCCGCCGTCGACGACGAAGATCTTGTTCAGGCCTGGCGCCGTGACGTAGATCCGGTTTGTCGCCGGGATGATCGCCAGGTAAAGGTTCGTGATCCCCGCACCCGAGCCTGGGATACCCACCGTCGCCACTTGCGGGTTCGCGTCGTTCGTCGTGTCGAAAACCGACACGTTGCCGCTGTTGGTGTTGGCGATATACAGGCGGTTCGTCTGAGGATTGGTGACGATGCCCTCAGGATAGGCTCCGGTGGCGATGTTCCCTATGACTGTGTTAGTGCCGGCGTCGATCGCATTGGCAAAGTTCGCGCCGGTGTGATCGACATATACGCGGTTCGTGGCATCGTTCACGGCGAGCCAGGTGGGACCCGTGCTGTAATCACCGGTGCCAACCGGGATGTCGGCGATGTCGATGGTGCCGCTGATAACCGAAACGTAGTACGTCGAAGGGCTCCAGCTATTGCCGACCGCCACGTAGGCCCGATGGGTCGAGCTATTTACAGCCATCCTTCTCGGCGCCGCCGGGAGCGAGACCGTCCCCACGATCGCCAGTCCGCTCCCACCTGGCGCGGCCGTCGCCGTCGTCGTAGGTGTTGCGGTCCCGGTCGGCGTGGGCGCGCTAGTGGAGGTTCTCGTGGGCGTTGCCATCGGCGTCGACGTGCCTGCCGGCGTAGGGGGTGTCAAGAAGCTCACCGTGCCTCTTTCATCCACAACCCAGGGGTTGGGAGTGTCCCCGCCGTGCTTGGGAAGACGCTGCAGATGGTCCGGGATGAATCTCTTGGTCGCTCCCTCAGGATTGGTGAAGCCGTCGCCGAACAGGATGCGGGCGTAGAGGCCACTTCCCGAAGCAGGCAGACCATTGCTTGCCGGAGAAGCCGACCCTGCCGGGACATTGTTGGCGTCCACGATCACGGGGGTGCCCACAGGATAGCGGGATGCTGGCTGCTCTCCCACCCAGCGATCGATCGCTTTCTGCACTTCCGCCTTGTCCGTGACCTGCGCGGCCCCGCGGGCGGCTTGGTTCATCCCCGTGACGCTGCCCGCCACGATTCCGGCGAGAATGGCGAGGACGGCCATCACCACCGCCAGTTCGATGGCGGTTAGGCCCGCCTCTTGTCCTCGAAGGAGTCTCATGAGACTTGCCAAGTTACGGTTTATCATTCCTAGCCTCACGCCGGTCACAGTGCATCCAGCACTCCCAACCTGGCTGCGTCTAATCAGAAAAACGCCGAACCGGCTAGTGTGCTCATCGGCACCGATCCAGCAAGCTTAGTAACGAACTGGCTACGGGATGTCCAGTTTGAACGACAGAGTCATAGCCTTCCCGCTACCGCCAGTGGCTTCGTCAAGAACGACGCCGGACGCTAGTGGGCCGGTGCTGGCGACGGTGCGAGTCCGAAAACGCTCGCCGCTATTGTTGGGAATCAGCACGCTGATGCTGACCGCCGTGCCCCTCCCGCCTGCGATCGGCTTGACCTCATAGGTGATCTCCGCCTTGCGCACTGCAGCCAGGTTCTCAACGCCCTCGCCGTAGTTGGTGACGTGCACGTTCACCGCGTTGCCAGCGGGCGTGATGACCCTTACCAACGGGTCGTCCTCGCACCAGAACCAGCCGGCAAAGGCTGTGGGCGCGAAAGCCGACATCAACAGCAAAACGATGACGCCGAGTGACAACAACCTCTTCATGACGATACCTCCTTTTGCCTGATCATACTTGCGCACAAGAATGTCTTAGCTGCCCGCGTTAGCGCCAGCAAGGCTGGCAGTAGAGTAGCCCTGAAACGTCGAACAGTTGCCGCTCCGTCCACCAACTCGATGGCTGTTAGCCCCATCTCTTGCCCCTCGGAGGAGTCTTGTCAAACATGCCAAACTATGGCCTTTCATTCTTTCCCTCAGATCACTGGATCGTGGCCTCCTCGTTGGTGGCCATCGGGTTATAGCCGACGCCGTTCCAGCCCCCAAAAGCGTAGATATTGTCGTTGCCCGCCGCTACCACACCCAGTCTGCTGAAGGACTGTAGAGATATTTGCCTTGGTCGCTCACCTATTCGTCTCAGGGTCGTACTCCTCCACTTGTACGAAGGCTGGTGCCATTGCTGTCAGCATCCCCGATCGCGTAGATTCTGCCATTGCTGGCGGCGGCTGAGCCATGGTTGGGCCGTCGAGAATATCAGTAACTTAGGGTGTAAAAGCCTCGTTTTCCACGCGGTCGACCACATTGACACCGCCGAGGGCGTAGATGGTTCCGCCCACACTCGCCGCGGCGAGCCAGTTGCGGGCGGTGGGCATTGCCGTCCGTGCGGACCACGTGTTTGTCGCCGGGTCATACGCCTCAACGGTCGCGAGATCGATGCCGTTAGCCCCGCCGCCAATGGCGTAAAGCACGCCACCCACGACCGCAGCAGCCATGCCCACCCTTGGAGTGGGCATGGCTGCGAGGGCGGTCCAGGCATTTCCCACCGGATCATAAGCATAGACGTCGCCGATATAGCCGGAAAGCCAAGCGCTGGATCCACCAACTACATAGAGCTTGCCATCGATCACCCCCGCAGCCGCGATCATTCTTACCGCCGGCATCGGGGCAAGCGTCGTCCAGGTACCGCCGGGGCCAGCCGCCGGGTCGTAGGCGTACAGCGTAGCGGTGGATTGATTCGAGCTGTTCCACCCCCCAGCAACGTACAATTTGCCCCCGATGACGCCACCGGCGGCAGCGCCTCGCGGCTCCGGCATCGGCGACTTGGTCGTCCACGTGCCACCGGGCCCTGCGGCGGGGTCATAGGCGTACACAGTGTCCTTCGGTCCCGACGAGTCGACGCCCGCCACGTATAGGATACCATCGATCACGCCCGAAACCGAGCTGATGTTTGCGACCGGCATGGCGGACGTAGAAGCCCACGTGTTAGCCACAGGGTCGTAGGCTTCCACGACGGTGAGTCCACCACCGTTGGCGTCCTGGCCACTCGCCACGTAGACCGTGCCGTTGATGACGCCGACGACCATGCTACGCCGTGCCGTTGGCATGGGCGCCTTAGTGACCCATGTTCCCGAAGCCGTCGGCGTCCGGGTTGGCGTCGGGGTCGGCGTGGTCGTCGGAGTCGCCGTAGAAGTCGGAGTTGGAGTGGCCGGGGCAATCGACGTGGCTGTTGTGGTCGCCGAGGGCTGAGCGGCTGCCAGTATCTTCGCCGTGCCCTTCTCGTCGACGACCCAAGGGTTCGGATCGTCCCGGCCGTACTTCGGTATTCGAGCCAGATAGTTGGGGACAAAGCTCCTGGTCACCCCCTCGGGGCTGGTGAAGCTATCGGTGAAAGCGATGCGCACGTACAACCCAGCACCGGCCCGAGGGAGGCCATTGCTCGCCGGGGTGGCGCCGCTCGCCACGGCGTTCTCGGCATCCACCACGACCGGGGTGGAAACTGGATAGCGGGCGGAGTTGTGCTCCCCCACCCAGCGATCGACCGCCTTCTGCACTTCCTTGGCGTCAGTGGTGGCCGCGGCGCTGCGAGCCGATTGATTCATCCCCGTGACGCTGCCGGCCACGATGCCGGCGAGGATGGCGAGAACGGCCATCACCACCGCCAGCTCGATGGCCGTCAGGCCTTTCTCTCGCCTGCGAAGAAGCTCCCCCACCCCGATCAGCTTCCGGATTCTCATCTCGGACCCCCGATTCTCGCGGGATGCTGCGAGCCCGCCTAAGAAGAACTACCACTAGAGTGCCGGAGTCGCTGGCTGGGTCTCGGTTCCAACAAGATGGGCGACCAGTCGGTCGCCCATCTTGTTGACCCAGTCGTTGGGAAAGCTGGTCCTACGGATAGACGCCCGAGCTGTAGCTGGGAGTCGAAGTGACCACGCCGGTGCTGGTGTTGATCCCCCAGGTGTACGTTCCCGATGGATTGTTGGTCGCCCCCGTGTGGTTGCTGGTGTTAGCCGACGGTACCACGTCATTGCCCCGCAGGAAGTTCTCCGACGTCAGCGCCGGAATGGAGATGACGTTCGTGCTGCCGACGAGTGGCCACTGGTTCCCCGACCGGGTGCTGGTGTTCGACCGCCAAGCGTCCACCGCCGCCTGCAGCATCCGCTGGTCGGCCTTGTAGGCGTTGTCCTTGCCCCGGTTCAGGAACCCGCCCACGTTCGGGATCACGATGGCGGCGAGAATGGCCAGCACCGCCAGAACCACCATAATCTCGACTAGGGTAAAGCCGCCCTGACCCCGCTTGCCATTTGCCTTGTTCATCATAGTTCTCCCTTCTCTAGTCGTCTCATGTAGTCTCAGACGCCGCCTGCTAGTACTCGTAGTCTGCCAGGTTGACCTGGACCTGACCGTCGGTCCCGATGGCCCAGACCCGTCCCAGAGGATTGGTAAGAGCCACTATGAGGCTCGATTTGGTGCGGGTGGAGTGCTTCGCCTCCCGCTGGAGGAAATTCGGCACAAATAACTTCGCTACAGCACCGGTCTCATTGGGCGTGAAGGAAGCGTCCCAATTGATCGCCGTGGTTTGCGTCAGGACCGTCGCGTCGCCGTCGACCGGGAAGCCACTGGTGGGATTCTGCCCTCTGTAGTTGTCCACCGCCTTCTGGACCTCCACCCTGTCGGTCTCCATGCTGGTACCGCGGGCCGTGGTGCTCATGCCGGTCGTATTTCCGGCAACTATCGCCGCCAAGACTGCCAAGATAGCCACTACCACTGCCAGCTCAATCGCCGTAAGTCCTCTTTGGTTCCCGTTGAATCCCTTCATTTTGTTCGCTAGCCCCTTCATCCTCCTCCTCCTTTCTTTTCATTCACTAATTTTTTAGGGAGCCTCCCGGTTGCCTCGCCAACCTGCGCTCACCGTCGTTGTCATCGAGGAGTCTACCGTAGTGGTGCGTAGCATCAGCGCATTGATGTCCTCCTTTCGAGTTGAGTGGCTCCTTGACCGGTCGTTCCGCTTACGCTGGGCCCGAGCTCGGCTGCACCACCTTTGAGTGGGCGGCTAGGCCGGTAGTTGTCAAACCGTGACCCATCCACCGCCTCTGTTCGCAAATCGTCTCGCCTGCTAGTACTCGTAGTCTTGCAGGTGGACCGCCACCTGGCCGTCCGTCCCGATGACCCACACCCGTCCCTGAGCATTTGTAGCGGTTACGAGGGTCGTCTTGGTACGGGTAGAGTGCTTAACCTCCCGCTGGAGGAAACTCGGCACAAATAACTTCGCCGCAGCACCGGTCTCATTGGGCGTGAACGAAGCGTCCCACTTGATCGGCGTGTCCGCCGTCAGGGTAGTCGCGTTGCCGTCGACAGGGAAGCCGCTGTTCGGGTTCTGCCCTCTGTAGTTGTCCACCGCCTTCTGGACCTCAACCCTGTCCGTCTCCATGCTGGTCCCACGGGCCGTGGTGCTCATGCCGGTCGTATTTCCGGCTACTATCGCTGCCAAGACTGCCAAGATAGCCACTACCACTGCCAGCTCGATCGCCGTAAGTCCCCGCTGGTCGCCGTTCAATCCCATCAGTCCCTTCACCAGTTTCATCTTCCTTGTTCCTTTCCTTTACTACTGGACTTCCAGTTTCGTCTCCGCCTGTTCCCGAACCGTCTCTCAAAACGTTGACAGGAACTCTCGCCGTCCCCGGTACTTCGCAACCCCTACGGATACACGCCGGAGCTATAGCTGGGGGTAGAAGTGACCACGCCTGTCGAGGTATTGATTCCCCATACATAGCTTCCCGACGGGTCGTTGGTCGCACCCGTCATCGTGCTCGTGTTGGCCGACGCCACTACGTCGTTGCCCCGGAGGAAGTTCTCAGCCGTCAGCGCCGGAATGGAGATGACGTTGGTGCTGCCGACAACCGGCCAGAGGTTCCCCGACCGGGTGCTGGTGTTCGACCGCCAAGCGTCCACCGCCGCCTGCAGCGTCCGCTGATCCGCCTTGTAAGCGTTATCCTTGCCCCGGTTCAGGAAGCCGCCGACGTTCGGGATCACCACCGCGGCGAGAATGGCCAGAACCGCCAGCACCACCATGATCTCCACTAGGGTAAAGCCCCCCTGAGCCCAACCGGACTTTCTCATCTTGCCCCTCCTTTCCATCGTATTCTCTCCCTCGCTTCTTCTCATCGTCCCTTCCCCCGCACCTTACTTAGTGCTAACTTTGCCTGACCTGCTCCTGACTCTTGATTACGTCAACCTTTCAATCGCCTCTACGCCATACAATACCATACGAACGGGGAATTGTCAATACCCTGGGCCGATATTTTGGAAACATTCCTTAAAGATCTTTTTGGTCCACTACGGGGCTGTTACTGCGACTCGCCTACACCTACGCCTCTGTTGCAGTACCTGACGGTTGGCTTTCAAGCCCTTCGCCGCTGATTGTAACCGGCTTACAGGCAGATGTCAATACCCTGAGCTGGCAAAACGAGGGGAACGCGAAGAAGCCGGTGGATAGGCGGTGGATAACATGGGTGAGGTTGTGGATAACTCGCGATCTCTTGCCGAGGGGGGCGTCGTCTGAACCGCAGATTACGCTGATGACGGGATTTCGCTGATGAGGGGGATCCGAGGGGGCCCCTACGGCTTGTGTTGATTGGTGCCACGCTCTCATAGCCAGTGTGGCGGGAGAGGTCGTGCCCGGCGCTGCTTAGCGGAGTGACCAAAAACATCTGCGCAATCCCAACATCTGCTGAATCTGCGGTTCGGACAGCCCCTCTATTTGACTTGAGGCAGGATCGAGTAGACTGTGCTGATGATGGTGATGGAGATGAAGGCGATGACGGCGCCGATGCCAAGGGTGAGGGCGGGCTCCATGAGGCCGATGAGACCGGTGATGCTGCGGTCGGCCTCCTCGTTGTAGAGCCTGCTGAGAGTCGCCAGTGTTTCGTCCAGCGTTCCCGCCTCCTCGCCGACCCGCAGCAGGTCAACCATCATGGCGGGAAACACTGGATGAACGCTCAGGGCTTGGGACAGAGAGGAGCCGCCAAACACGTCATCGCGAATCTGGACGAGTGGCTCCCGCACCGCCGTGCTCTGGGTAGTGTCCACCAGCGCTTGAAGCGTTTCTGTCATCGGTATGCCGCTCGACAACAAGCTGCCCATGGTATCCGTGATCCGTGCTACGTTCAGCTTAATCGTCAACGGCCCGAAGATCGGGAGGCCGATCAGAGTGCGGTCCAAGCGACGCTTCCCCGACGGAGTTCGGGTGTACAGCACAGCTCCGGCGACAATGGCGACCACCGCCACCAGGATCTGCGTGCCCCAGGCGCTCGACAAGGCTATCGTGGACATGACCAGGCGCGTCGGCAGAGGCATCTCGGCCTTGAATTCCTTGAACAAGCCGACCATATTCGGCAAAGCAATCGTCATCAAGATGTACATGGCGATGCCCGCCGTCGCGATGACGAAGGTGGGATAGGTCAGCGCCGACTTCACCTTCTGCATGGCAGACCTTCGCCGCTCCAGATAGGCGCCTATCCTCTCCAGGGCTATGTCCGCCCGCCCTGTCTCCTCGCCAACCCTGAGCATGCGGGTGAAGATGACCGGGAAGGCCGACGGATGCCGGGCGCAGGCGTCGGACAGCGTGGATCCCTGGCTAACGTCGTCTATGATGGCGGCAAGAACGTCTCTTAGAGCAGGCTTTGTCGTCTGTTCCTTGATCAACTGGAGGGCGGTGTAGATGTTTATGCCGGCCCTGATCAGGAACGCCAATTGGCCGCAGAGGCTGATGACGTCCTTGTCCTTGACGCCGAACAGGCTGGGGAACTGCTCGTGCCAGGCGAAGGGCTTCGCAGCTTTCTTGAGAGCCACGATGGTCAGCTCGTTCTCCCAGAGGAACTGCTCTGCTGCCGCCTCCGAATCGACGGCCACAACGCCGCGAACGAGCTGTCCCTGTCGGTCGAAGGCTTCGTAGCGATAGGCCATAATTGCTTCCTCCGAATAGCTGTCAGCCGTCGGCTGTCAGCCGCCAGTCTTCAGCTCTTAGCCGAGAGTTTTCAGGGTTAGCGTCACGAGATCCCCTTTCTCCTAGACCCACCTCGGAAGCTGCTGCCAACGAGCCAGTCATACACTGTTCTCATGAATCTCACGGCTGAGGGCTGACGGCTGAGGGCTGTTCAGCAGACGCCGCAGTTCATCCGGGTTACTGGCGCGCAGCAATGCCTCATCCATGCTCACCTTCTTCGCCGCCACCAGCGCCCGGAGATGCTGGTCCAGCGTCTGCATGCCGAACTGTGATCCCATGGCAATGGAATTCGGCAACTGATGGGTTTTCGCCTCTCTCATTAGATTGCGCACGGCTCCCGTCGCGACCATCACCTCCACGGCAGCCACGCGTCCTTTGCCCTCGAGTTTTGGCAACAGCGTCTGTGAGATGACGGCCTCCAGACAGAGCGAGGCCTCCACGCGAATCTGTTGCTGCTGAGCTGGCGGAAAGACGTTGATGATCCGGTCGACCGTTTGCGCCGCCCCCATGGTATGCAGCGTACCAAGAACGAGATGCCCCGTTTCCGCCGCCGTAATGGCCGTGGCGATGGTCTCCAAATCGCGCATCTCTCCCACGAGGATGACGTCCGGGTCCTGTCGTAGGGCGGCCCGCAGGGCGACGGCGAAATCCCGCGTGTCACCTCCGATTTCCCGCTGGGTCAAAAAGGATCGTTTGTCCCGGTGCAGATATTCGATAGGATCCTCGATGGTCACGATGCGCCGGCGTTCGTTGGCGTTGATGTAGTCGATCATGGCGGCCAGGGTAGTCGACTTGCCGGAGCCGGTAGGACCGGTTACCAGAACCAGACCATTTCGGCGGGTGGCAAGCGACTGACAAATGGCCGGCAGGCCCAGAACCTCCAGACCGGGCACGTTGACGGGAATGAGGCGGAACGACAGGCCAACGCTGCCGCGCTGAAAGGCGGCGTTCACGCGAAAGCGAGCCACGCCCGCCAGACTATAGGCAAAGTCCAGTTCACGGCTAGCTTGAAAGCGCTGCAATAGCTCTGGCGTGGCGATAGCCCCCAAGGCGGCGGCGATCTCGGCCGGCGCCAGCGGCGGATGCGCCTCCAGGGGCAGCAGCTCTCCGTCGACCCGCAGCACAGGCGGGCTAGCCGCCTTGATGTGTAGGTCTGACGCCCCCCTGCTGACCATCAGTTTCAGTAATTCTTGCAGGTCCATACTCTCAGCCATTACTCCCAGCAATTACAGGGCTTAAGCAAAGCCGCTGCAGCGAGTCGGATCCGGCCCCGTCAGTAGGGGCAAAGCGTTGGCGCTACGTCTCGGACTGGGCGAAACGCTTGTTCGCCAATGCTTCACCCGCCCCGCGTTTTTCACCACGCCTACGTCTGTTCCCAGCGACAGAGCGTGGGCGCGGCAACAACCCGGGCGGGCGAAGCATTCGCAAACGTGTTAGGAGCTTAGAATTGGCTGGTTCTGTCCTTCCCAGAAGGACTTCGCCCCTACACCGGGACGGCATGTTGCCCTCCACACAAAGTGACCGCGTAACTCCCGCTATAGGAACCACCTCAGATACGCTTCCCATAGCCCCGAGCCCCAAAACAGCGTTACTAAAGCGCCGAACGAAAGGAAGACCCCGTAGGGCAGCGGGTCCTTGCGCCCCTTGATCCGCAAGAGCAGCAGCGCCGCGCCCGCCAGCCCACCGCTTATGAATACGACCATCAGGGCTATTCCCGCCAGCGGCAGCCCGAACATCAGTCCGATCACCCCCGCTAGCTTCACGTCGCCGAAGCCCATTCCCCCGGCAGATACCACATAGATGATCCCCATCACAGCAAAAGCCGCCATGCCGCCCGCCGCCGAGCTCAGCAGCCCGTTGCTGAGAAACGCAAAGCTGGAGAAGCCAGGCGTCGCCGGACCGAGATTCCCGCCCCGCAACAGTATTGGCGACAGCGCCAGGGTCAACACGGCCCAGGGATAGGTTATCTTGTTCAGTATGAGCCGGTCGGTGACGTCGATCTCCGCCACCAGAACCAACAAGCTGGCATGGAGCACGTAGACGGCCGCTTGCGCCAGCGTCCAGGGTCCGGGAGCGGCGGCGCCGAACCGGAACCAGATCAGGCCGAAAAGGGCGGCCATCAGCGCTTCAACAACCGGCAAGCGCAGCGGAATGGTCGCGCCACAGTAACGGCAGCGGCCCCGCAGCCAGAGGTAACTGGCCACGGGAATGAGATCCAGACTGCCCAACTCCTTGGAGCAGACATCGCACTGGGAGCGGCCTCGAGCGATCGAGCGTCCAGACGGAATCCGGTCGGCGCACACGTTCAGGAAGCTGCCGACGGCGGCCCCGGCAATGACGAACAACACAAGATAAAGAAAGGTCATTTCAGCATCAGCCCCAGATGGACCATGTATTTGCCGAGCGGGAATTCTTCGGGGTGGTCGAAATCCGTTTCCAGAGACCCCACCGGATGCTGCGTCATCTCCTCCACCCCCGGCGCCAAAGCGGGGTCGAGCGCGCCGCTGCCGGTGAGATAGATGGGCGTGGTCGGCGGCAGAGTGCCCTCCCGGCTCGTGCTGTTGAAGTGGACGATAGTGCGCGCCAGCTCCTCGGCCAGGCGGCCGTTGACGTACTCCAACTGGGCAAAGTCCTCGCCCAGATAAATGCTGCGAACCATCACCGGCACGTCGTTCTGCACGATCACCACGTCGAGAGCCCTGCTCTCCGCGTTGCCGATTATCGCATCCTGCTGGTTCACCGCCCTGGCCAGGGCCAGCGGTCGCAAATCCAACGATTTCGGCCTTCTGCTCGCCGCGCCCAGAGCCTCGAGGTAGGTGGAGAGGGATTGTTTCGGCACCGCCAGAAAGAAAACCGACTGCTGCACGGCGTCCTTCGGTCCGAACGCCTGCCAGAAGAGGAAGTTGTTCCTCTCTACCTCGGGAATAGAACGCCGGGCTTCGCCAAGCACCGCCGTGCCAAGCTTGCTGCCGAGATTGCGCGGGAAGCGAAAGATTCTGAGCATGCTCTGGAACCCTGGCAAGGCCGCCACGACCTTCCCCCTCATGTCCTTGGTGGGCGGCGAGGAAGAACTGACGGCCTGGGCGAATCCCCGGGCGTCGGCGAGGAACCCGTTGCGCAGCAAGCGCGGTTCCAACTCGGTCTCCGCCCACCACCGTACCCTATTCCCCCGACAGGAAAGCAGCCGGAGCGTATGTCCTTCAAGGCTGATCGCCAACTTCGTTTGTGTCAGCATTGCATTCCTTCAAACCGGTTACCGCCGAACTTGGCGTCGAACACCATCAATAGGGCGAATCCTTCCGCCGAAGGATTCGCCCCTACGGTCGTTGTGATGCCACGCGGTGGGCCGTTCGCCCCTCCGGTCGTTGCGATGCCACGCGAACGGCCGTTCGCCCCTGCGATCGTCGTATTGTCCGTCAACCGCTCTTGGGCGTGGGCGTAGCGCTCGGTGGCGGTGGCGGCGCCACCAGATATAGCGACAGGCTCAGCTTCATCAGCCAGTTATCCTTCTGCCGCTCAATCGAGAAGGTTTGAATCTTTAGGCTTGCCAAGTTCGACTCGTCGATACGCCTGAGCATCGACAGTAGGTCCCTCTCGTTCCCCTGGAGCGAGAGCTCGTAGCCCAGAATCTGCACCGGCCCGCCGTCGATGGTCTCTGTTTTGGACTCCTTCGGGCTGTACTTGACCACCTGCGGGTTGAACAGCAGTTGCTCGACCTCTCTGTTGAGCCGCTCGGCATCAGCGCTGGCGGGCAAAGGCTGCTGGATGGTGGCCGGAGCCTTCTTCTGGAGCTCCTCCAACTCCTTCTTGATATTGGCGAGTTGCGCCGTCGATTGACGGGTACGCAGCTCACGCTGGGCCTTGAGGGTCTCCTCTTGAAGGCTCTCAGCCTGCCCATGTGCCTTCCAGGTGTCTTGCCCGTACCATGAATCGCCGAGCACCAAGACGACTACCAGGATCAGAAGAACTGTGGTCTTGTGATCTAGTCGCGGCAGCGTCACTCTGCACTCCTCACTATTGGCACGGTCAATCTGATGGTAAAGGAATACTCGGCGGGGATGGCAGAGCTAGCCTCTGCCGGCCCTAGTTGCACGGTGGAAAACTGCTTGGAGCCTCTCAGCTTATCGGTGTACGCCTGTATTATCTGGGTATTCGGCGCCTTCCCCTGCAGGACAAGCAGTGGCTCCTGCCATGACAGGGTTGTCAGTTGCACCCCTGCAGGAGGATTGCCGAGCACCGCGTCGACTGCCGGAGCGATCGGAACCACGCGTCTGGTGCGACTCTGCGGGTTTTCGTTGTAGCGGGTGATGTCGTCCTTCAGGCGTTTCAGTTCCTGGGCCACCTTGTCCGCTTCGACCTTTTCATTGGCAATGCGTTTGTCCTCCTGACGAATCAAGGCGGCGGTCGTGTCCCTTTGGGTCTCCAGGTCATAGATATTCCATTCGGTGGCGGCGCGCACGTTGTCGATTACGTAGTATAGGGCGGCGCCCAGGAGGATTGCCCCCAGCAAAAGCAGAGTAAGGCGCGTGAAGAATGGCCTCCGCAACTCAAGGGGAATGAGGTTGAGGTCTATGGTTTTGGGACGGACTTTTCTGGTGCCACTAAGCACGTATCATCAGTGCCTTGCTAGAGGTAAGATTAGGCGATGGTAAAGACGTGGCGAATGACCTCTTTGGGGGTCGTCACACCATCGCGCGCCTTGAGCATACCGTCCCGCCGCATAGTTGTCATGCCCTCGCGAACGGCTGAGGCCCTAACTTCGGTCCCAGGGGCGCCTTTGGCGATCAGTTGGCGAAGCTGATCGGTCATCGTCAGGACCTCGAACACTCCCATGCGGCCAAGGAAGCCAGTCTGCGAGCAGAAGTTGCAGCCGCGGCCATAGTAGAAGTCATTTCGGACCTCGGACATCTCAGCAGAATAGGCCATCGATTCCTCGGCAGATACGCGGACGATCTGCCGGCAATAGGGACAGACGCGCCGTACGAGCCGCTGGGCGACGGTCCCGATCACTGCCGAAGTGACCATGAATGGCTCTACCCCCAGGTCCAGCAGGCGGACGATGGCGCCAGCCGAGTCATTGGCGTGAATAGAGCTAAGGACGAGGTGGCCAGTCAAGGCTGCCTGCACCGCCGTAGTGGCGGTTTCGGAGTCACGAATCTCGCCTACGAGAATGAGGTCGGGGTCCATTCGCATGATGGCTCTCAGGCCGCCGGCAAAGGTAATGTCGGCCTGCCGGTTGACTTGGATCTGATGGATCCCTTCAAAGTGATACTCGACCGGGTCCTCGATGGTCATGATGTTCTGCCGGTGGCGGTCGAGCTTCATGAGAGAGCTATAGAGAGTCGTCGTCTTACCAGACCCCGTCGGACCGCTCACCAGAATCATGCCATACGGTGATTCGAGAAGCCGCTCATAGGTTTCGAGCGCATTTCGCTGCATACCCAGGTCTTTCAACTCAGTAAGCGAGATGGACTTATCCAACACCCTGATCACCGCCTTCTCGCCGCGGGTGGTATCGGCAGTCGCCACACGAAAGTCTACGTCGCGGCCGCCTACGTTCAGGTTGAAATGGCCGTCCTGAGGGCGACGCTTCTCGGCGATATTCATGGAGGCGATCACTTTCAACCGAGAGAGCAAGGCGGCATGGATGCCAAGCGGCAGGCTAACCGCGTCGTGCAGCACGCCGTCGATGCGGTACCGGATACGGAGGGAATCCTGCTGCGGCTCCACATGGATGTCAGAGGCCCGGTCCTTGACGGCCTGCCGGATGACCATATCCAGCGCCTGAACGATTGGCGCCTGAGCGACCTGCTCGGCCGCCAGCATGGGCTCCGGCGTTGGTGCGCCCGCCGCCATGGGGGAGGGGGCCTGTCTGCTGATCAGGGTGTTCACTTGCTTCTGGATGTCGGCGGTTAGACGATAGTTCGAACCTATCGCTTGCTCGATTCCACCGTGGAGGGGAAGGACGGGACGGATCTGCTTGCCCGTGACCGCCGATAGAGTGTCGATGGCTGCCAGGTTGGAGGGGTCCTCCATGGCGACCCGAAGCACGTCGCCGTCGATTGCTAGCGGCATGACGCTGTGCTCGCGAGCGAGGTGCTCTGGCACGAGGCGAACGGCTTCGGGGTCGATTTTGATCTGCCGCAGATCGGCCACGGGAACGCCGAATTGAAAGCTGAGCGCCGTGGCCAACCCTTCGGGAGAGATGTGCCCCTGCTCGATGAGGATCTGTCCCAGCTTCTTCCCCGTCGCCGCCGAAGCCTCGAGCGCAGACTTCATCTGTACTTCCGTGATGAAGCCCCCCTCGCGGAGAATCTCCCCGATGCGCTTCTTGCGACCAACTATGAAGGGCCTATTCACTACTCGGCTCCCCGCCTTCTGCCCAACGCCACAAACACAAACAACCCACTATCGCCCCAGGGGATCCAAGTCACCGGGCGGTAAACCAGCGTTAATGTAACACACCCTATTAGTTTTGTCAAGCACCCTATCAGACGGCAAGGGTCCTTCCCTTGGCTTTCCCGGTCCTTCGCCTATCTAACCGCCAATAGATCGAACAAGACCCTCACCCCGGCCAGAAGCCGGCGGTGAGGGTCGGAGGAAAACCGAGCGAACCCTCTATTGTTTAGGGTGCCGGAGCGACCCGCCAGATGTGGCCCTGAAGCGACATCTGGCCGTCGGAAGGATCGTCGCCCACGTACAGATTGCCGCTCCAATCTAGCGTCAGGCCCGAGACGAACTTGAAGGTCGTTTGCGAGCCATCGGCCAGCGCAGCGGCGTTGGCGTAGACCTCCTGAACGTGGCTATTCACGTCATATCGCCATACATCGCTGACGCCTACCGGGGTGTCGGCGACGTACAACGTATCGACGCCGTTGGAGGCGACCGCCGTCGGAGCCGTCACACTCAACGATGTCTGCTGGGCTGTCGCCCCCGATGAAGCGGCCGTCGCGTTGGCTATCTTTGTCAAGGCAACCCCCTCGACCAGGTAAAAGTCAGTCCCGACGAATGCCAGCCCCGCTACACCCCTGCTATCCGATGAGCGGCCGATGGTCTGCACGGCCTGCGTTGTCCCGGCGGGATTGATGATGCGTTTGATGTCGCCATTTTTGATGGATCCCACGTAGAGGCTGCCGTCAGGACCGATAGCAGTGGCGGTCGGCCGGCTTCCCGTGAGACCCGCGCCGGCTGCCAGCAAGAAAGGACTGCCAACGGCTTCGCCGGCGCTGTTGAACTGTAGCCGCCAGACCCCTTTGCCTTTCGACGAGTTATCGGGCAAGTAGACATAGCTGTTGGCCGCATCATAGCTCGGCTGACCCGGTGAAGCGGCAGCCGTGTTGCAGGTGCTCTGGTTGATGGTGTATTGGCCGCCGGCGCTGGTGTCCGGGCGGCAGAAGCCCATCAGGTGATCGGCCACCCAGTAGTGGGTTCCCATCCATACCCCACCGCCTGGAGCCGTGATTTGACCCGCGTAGAGTGAGCCGGTGGTCAAGGCATCGGTGGGTGGTGGTGGAGGAGTTCCACCGCCAGGCGCGCCAGCGACTTCAGGATTCGACCCCGCCAGAACGCGAAAGACGTGGCCCTGTAGGGATAGTGCGCCGTCAGACGGATCGTCGGCCACGTACAGATTACCCGAGCCGTCGAGCGTCAGACCGGATACGAACTTGAAGTAGAGCGTTCCGTAGGTCGGATTGACGCACTTGGTAGCATAGATATCCTGGGTACCTGTGCTCAGCGTGTAGCGCAGGACGCTGGAACTGTCGACCGGCGTGTCGGCAATGTAGATCACGTCGGCGCCGTCGGAGGCGATCGCCGTGGGCGCGACGGCCGTGATGGGGGTATCCTGAGCTGTGCCACCCGACGCGCCTGTAGCGCTGGTGATCTTCGTGACGGCGTTCCCCTCGGCAAGGTAAAGGTCAGAGTCTACGAAGGCCAGCCCTGCTACGCCTCTGCCGTCGGAAGAGCGGCCGACCGATTGGACCGTCTGGCTAGCGCCGGCCGGTGTGGTGATTCGCTTGATGTCGCCGTTCTTGATCGATCCGACGTAGAGGTTACCATCGGGGCCGAGCGCCGTGGCCGTAGGGCGGCTACCACCCAGGCCGGCATTGGCGGCAATCAGCACCGGGTTTCCCGCGGTTTCCGTGGACCCATCGAACTGCAGCCGCCAGACGCCCTTGCTCTTGGAGGAATTGTCGGGAATATAGACGTAGCCGATGCGGTCGAAGCTGGGCTGGCCCGGCGACACGGCCGCAGTGCTACAGGTGTTCTGGTTGATTCCGTACTCGCCATCGAGGCCCAGATCGAGACGGCAGAAGCCCATGAGATGGTCGGAGACCCACAGGTGGCTTCCCAGCCAGACCCCGCCTCCGGGAGCCGTTATCCCCTCGGCGTATTCCGCCGTGATGCCGACGACTTTCCAGATGTGGCCCTGGAAGGACGATGCACCATCGGAAGGGTCGTCGCCGACGTAGAGATTGCCATAGGTGTCGAGCGTAAGGCCCGAGACGAACTTGAAGGGTGTCGTCGCGCCAGCTCCGGTAGTTCCTTCCTTGGCGTAGAGCTCCTGGACGTCGACGCTGACGGTGTAGCGAATGATATTGGAGACAGCTACCGGCGTATCGGCGACAAAGAGCGCATCCATGCCGCCAGCGGCTATGGCCGTCGGCGCCGTTGCCACTATCGAGGTCCTCTGGGCCGTGGCCCCGGAGACAACGTTGGCGACCTTGGCGATTTTCGTTACCGCTGCGCCCTCGGCGAGATACAGATCGGCGCCAAGGAGGGCCAGTCCCGATATGCCTCTACCGTCCGAGGAGCGGCCGATGGTTCGTACCGTCTGACTGACGCCATAAGGAGTAGTGATTCGCTTGACATCGCCATTCTTGATGAAGCCGACGTAGAGGCTTCCATCGGTTTGAAGAGCCGTAGCCGTCGGACGGTTGCCACCCAGGCCGGCGTTCGCCGCGACTAGGGCCGGATTGCCTACCGTCTCGGTGGTGCTGTTGAACTGCAGCCGCCAGACGCCCGCGCTCTTGGAGGAGTTGTCGGGCACGTATACGTACCCGTTAGCAGCGTCGTAGCTGGGCTGGCCCGGCGATACGGCTGCCGTGTTACAGGTGCTCTGGTTGATATCAAGGGTGCCGTCGGTGTTCTGATCTACCCGACAGAGACCCATGAGATGGTCGGCTACCCAGTAGTGGGTTCCCATCCATACTCCACCGCCCGGAGCGGTGATTTGGTCGGCGTATGGCGAGCCATCTGTCAAGGCTGGGGCTGGCGGCGGCGCCGGCGTTCCTCCCCCCGGCGTGCCCTCGACTTCGGGTGCTGATCCGGCGGCTATCCACCACAGATGGCCCTGAATCGACAACGCGCCGTCAGAAGGATCGTCCCCCACGTAGAGATTGCCGGACGAATCGAGCGACAGGCCCGAGACGAACTTGAAGTCCGTGGGCGTCCCGCTCGGCGGCATGTTGCCCCTGGTCGCGTAGATGTCCTGAGTATTGGTACTGATTGTATAACGAAGAACACTGGAGCTGTCTACCGGCGTCTCGGCCACGTAGATGACGTTCACGCCATCAGACACAATGGCCGTAGGAGCGGTAGCGATGAGAGGCGTCGCCTGCGCCACGCTCCCGCCCGTAGCGCCTGGAGCATTGGCGATCTTCGTCACCGCCCCGCCTTGGGCCAAGTAGAGGTCAGAGCCGACGTAGGTCATCCCTGAGACGCCTCTACCATCGGAGGTACGACCAACGCTTTCCACGGTTTGCGCTGCTGCAGTGGGAGTAGTCAGTCGCTTTATATCACCATTCTTGATGAAACCCACGTATAGCTTTCCGTCTGGTCCGAGAGCCGTCGCGGTTGGACGGTTTGCTCCCAACCTCGCCGTGGCAGCCAGCGGAACGGGGCTACCTACCGTCTCGGTAGAACTATCGAAAACGAGGCGCCATACGCCCCGGCTTTTGGACGAGTTGTCTGGCACGTACACGTAGCCATTGGCCGCATCGTAGGCGGGCTGGCCTGGCGAGACCGCCGCCGTGTTGCAGGTGCTCTGATTGATGGCGAAGCTGCCATCGGCGCCGGCGTCCAGGCGACAGAACCCCATGAGGTGGTCGGCAACCCAAAAATGGGCGCCCATCCACACCCCGCCGCCGGGGGCCGTGATCAGTCTTGCATACAGGGAACCCGTGGCCGCGTAGGTCGGCCCGATATTGGGGAGAGCAATGGCGATGACCATAGCGAGCAGGATCAAACGATCCCGCCAGGTGTGCCAGCGCCTCCTGTACTTATTTTGAGTGCTCTTCCTTTCCTTGGCCAAGTTCATTGTTTCTCCTCTGTTCTAAAGCTTATGCTAGTGGTAATGGAAGACTACTACCGCCGTTGCGACGTCCAGCGCCGCCTCGTTTCCCCACGCTGCCCGGCCTACCGGGCAACAGATCTGGCGTTTGCCTTAAGACTTAGAGATGGAAACTGGTTGAAGCTCAAACCTAGCGATGGGACGGCGAAAAGAACCGAATACTCTCCTGCACGAGGCAGGGCCAGGTTGACCGCGTAGGGGCCATCACCCACCGATTCCGCCCGGTAGCGCTCGCTCCATAAGCCTGATACATGGGCTACGACCACTTGAACGTCGCCCAGCCCGGTCACCGGCCGGCCGTTTTCAGCGTCGGTCAACGCAAAGCGTAGGCTGGCCTTTTCTCCCACCCCGACGTCTGCGCCGCCACTCAGAAGCTGCAACTTCAGCGACCTTCCCGGGTTCCCGGAAGACGCCAGCGTCGCCGCGTCGGCCGTGAACTCGAAGCAGTTGACGATTCGGGGGGAATCAAGCAAAAAGGCCACCTGATACTTGCCGGCTACCGGCGGATTGACTCTTGCCCAGTAGGCGCCCGGCCCGACCTGACGGATGCCCCTATCGACCACAGCCACCGCCCTCGGCGCCCGGATGTAGTTCTGGAAGCCACCCATCGGGCCCATCATGCCCTCCATGTAGTAGTAGATGTAGCTGTCCGCCGGGTTGGCGATTAGCACGTGGTTCCCGTCTGCATGGATCGAGACGATCGGATCGGCGACCGAGTAAAATGGCGATTCGCCGGGCGCTCTCTGTCCGCTGTTAATCTTGGTTACGGCGGGCAGGGCCGACTGGCCAAGCTGAGCCAGATCGACAAGCGAGACCTCGGCGGTTCCCGGCGAACGAATGTAGGCATAGTCTCGGGTGAACGTGACACTGTCCGGCTCGCCGCCGATCTCGACCGAAGCAACAAACCGGTTCGTCGAGGCATCCAGAATGCTCACGCTCTTGTGGCCGGAACTTAGGACGAAACCCCAGCGCCCTCCTGGCGCAAAGCGGAGCGATCTGGCTCCTCGCTCCGCCTCAATCTGTCCCACGACCTCGTGCACCGTAGCGTCTACCACCGTAATGCCATTGTCGGCTTCACTGCCGACGTAGACCGCATTGGCGACGGAGGAAAAGGCAAGGCCCCTGACGAGGCGTCCAACCTTGATATCGTGGATCTTCACGAACAACCGGGTGTCGATGATGGATAGGGTGCCCTCCTCCCTATTGGTCACGAAGGCGAGACGCGTGCTGCCGGAAGCTGAACTCCCATGGTGGCTGGTTGGCTGCGCCTGCTCGCCCTCAGAGCCGGGTGCGACCGCATCCGCCACGAATAGCATCTCGTGGGCGCCGGCGCCGGTCCTGATCGTGGCTCTGACGTCGAGGGTCTCCGTATCGATCACGGTGACGCCGCTTTTCCGCTTATCCGGAGAATCGTTGCCCACCCACAGGTACTTTCCATCGGGCTGCAAGGCGACCCTGATCGGATTCTGTCCCACCTCTATGTTCTTTATCACCTTGAAACTATCCGTGTTCACCACCGCTACCTGTCCCGCCCGGGGCAGCGAGACGAAGAGCAGCCTTCCATCGGCGCTGAAGGCCCAGTCCAGGCCGACGTCCTTCAGGTAGACCATCGCGTAGAGTTGGGAGATACCACTGACCCCAAGCAGCGGGTCGATGACCGAGATAGAGGCGTCCTCGTTTAAGGCAAGCACGTAGTAGGAGTTGAGGTCCAGGTCGGGCCGAAACCCGAGACTGCCCTGAGCATATGACCTGACCTTGTCCTCGCAGGTCGGCGTTTGTTTACCTTGTTCGCCAGGCAGGCTTTTCTGCCGGTCCACCCAGATCGCCGGTCGGGATTCCAGCTCCAGCGTTTCCCCCGTCGCCGCGTCCGCCAGAGTGAAGCGCATTTCGGCGCCGTTGTCCTCCGCAGTTCCCTCTGCCCCATTCGACGGTGCAATGGAGAACGAGACTGCCAGCCCCTCGCGGACGATTCGCTCGCTGGCGGGGACAACGCGAGTTGCCTGCTGTTCCCCCGCTATCGGCCCGATCAGCCCGATCAGCCCGATCGGGCTGATCGGGCCCGCTTCGCCCGCCCCTCCGGGGCCGAGCCATTGCCAGGCGACCGCGGCTGCCAGCAGAAGCGGCAGGGAGACCGGCAACAGCCATAGCTTGGCTCTCCACTTTGGCCGCGCAGCAACTTTGTTCCTCCCCCGGGTGGACCTGCGGGAGAGCTGACTTGACGCCTGCCGCTTATTCTGACGACCCATTTAGTATAACCCTTCGTTTGTTTGTAGACCGGCTCGTCCTTCTCTGGAAAGACGAGCCGGTCTGGAGATCGCCTACTGTTCGATCAGTCCTTCCGTGAAGGACTATAGCGTCCTCTAGAAGTCCAGCCGAAAACCGGCTTTGAAACGAATTGCTGCGGCCAAGACGAGGCATTGGATTATTTATGCAGCGTGCGTAGCGCGTGGTGATGCCGTCATAATAGGTATTTGAGA
>JACPQF010000034.1 GCA_016190625.1 Chloroflexota bacterium
GAGGAGAGGAAGCGAATGCGCGTTGCCATGTGGTATAACAACCGGGATGTGCGGGTAGAGGAGCAACCCGTACCCCAGCTAGGTCCCGGCGAGGTGCTGATTCGTATCGAGGCCAGCGGCATCTGCGGCAGCGATGTGATGGAGTGGTACCGGATCAACCGGGCGCCGCTGGTGCTGGGCCATGAGGTGGCCGGGACGATTGCAGCCACCGGCGAGGGAGTGGCGCAGTTCAAGGTCGGCGACCGGGTAACGGTGGCTCACCATGTCCCCTGCAACACCTGCCACTACTGCCTGAACGGGCACCATTCCGTGTGCGATACCCTTCGCAAGACCAATTTCCACCCTGGCGGGTTCTGCGAATTCGTTCGCGTGCCGGCGATAAACGTCGACCGGGGGTTGTTCAAGCTGCCCGACGAGATGTCCTTCGAGGAGGCGACCTTTTCCGAGCCTCTCGGCTGCGTGGTCCGGGGGCAGAGGATAGCCCGCCTGCAGCCAGGGCAGAGCGTTCTGGTTATCGGCACCGGCATATCCGGCGTTCTCCATCTGGCCACAGCGCGCGCTCTGGGCGCCGGTCGCATAATAGCGATGGATACCCTCAAGTACCGGCTGGACATGGCGCTCAAGTTCGGCGCCGACGCCGTGATCCCCACGGACCAGGACGTGCCCACCCACCTGCGCAAGCTCAACGGAGGCCTTCTCGCCGACCTCGTCATCATCTGCCGGGGAGCGTGGATTCCCGTGGGACTGAACTGTGTGGAGCGGGGAGGCACCGTTCTCTTCTTCGGCGGCGCGAGAGAGGATGCCAGGGTCCCTAACCCAGTTAACGAGCTCTTCTGGCGAACCGAGGTAACCCTCACCAGCTCCTACGCTTCTCCGCCGGGCGACACGGTAGCGGCGCTGGAGTTGATTCGATCGCGCAGCGTGCCCGTGAAAGAGATGATCACCCACCGGCTGAGCCTGGCGGACGCCGGCATCGGCTTCCAGTTGGTCGCCGCTCCGACGGAATCCCTTAAAGTGATCGTCGAACCTCAGAGGTAGAACAGCCCATCAGTCGGCGAGGATGTCTCGACGCTGAAATACGAGCACAGAGGCCCCGACTAGCACGAAGGCCCCAACCAGCAGGGTGAGGGTATCGGCGAGGTCGGGGCCGTTCGTTATGGTCTTGTAGGCGTCGAAGTAGTGGAAGGGCGAGAGCCTGCTCCACGGCTTCAATTGCTCCACCACCCCCGCCAGAGAGTTCAACAGGTAGAACGCCACGGCCAACCCGGCGGCGATCAAGCCAGCAAGCCGCCGGCTCATGAGGATGCAGCCGGCCAGCAACGAGATGCCGGCGATGACGAGGACGAGGGGCACGGTCGCCACAGTAGCCGCAATAAGATTGGCCGGTGACATCTCCACCTTGGCGATCGGCAGCCCCAGCCAGAGGCCAATTCCGGCGGCAAGGGCCATGGCAAGCAGCGAGACGGTCAGAGCCGCCATCCGCTCGACGACCAGGCGCCAGCGCCGCACCGGCTGAGAGAGGACGAGATAGAGGGTTCCCCGCTCCGCCTCCCCGGCGACAAAGTCGGTGGCGCTCATGATGGCGAAGATGGCGAGGATCAGGGGCAGCCAGGTGAGGACCTCCAGGGCGACGAATCCCTCGACCGTCGTGATCGCTTTGATCTCGCCGACCAGTGCCTTCATGGCCGGCGGGTAGCTCTCCATCATCTCCGCCAGACCGGGGGCTTGGCCAACCGAGGGAAACATTATCACGATGAGCAAGCCGTATAGGGCGAGGCCGAGGCCATAGCCGATCACGGCGGCCCGTTCATCGCGCAGCGACTTGCCGAGAATCGTCCGCAGGAGCATCTCCGACCTCCTCGTAGTAGCTTAGGAAAACGTCTTCCAGGGTCTTCTCCCAAACGCGCAAATCGGCAACCGGATAGTGGGAGATCGCCTTGATCACGGCGTCCACGTTCGACCGGAGGACGAACCTGGCGGTTTTCCCCGACCATTCGAGAGCGCTGACGTCGGGAAGCTCGAGAACCTGGGGGGGCACGGGTTCGGCGAAGGTGACCTCCATCCGCCGCGTCGAGCGCTGGCGAAGATCCTCGATGTTCTCCACGACCAGAAGCTGTCCGCGCCCGATGATGGCCACCCGGTCGCAGAGGCGCTCCACTTCGGGCAGGATGTGAGAGGAGAAAAAGACGGTCCGCCCGTCTTCCCGCACTTCATCGAGAATAGAGTAGACCTCCTGCTGGACGAGGGGGTCGAGGCCGGTAGTGGGCTCGTCGAGGATGACCAAGGGAGGCCGGTGCATGAGGGCCTGAATGAGTCCGATCTTCTGTTTGGAGCCGTGGGAGAGGGTCCGGATTGGCCGGTCGAGCTCGATGCTCAAGCGTTCGGCGAGCCCTCTGGCATAGGACAGGGATCGGTTACCTCGCACGCCATCGAGATGGACAAGAAGCTGATTACCGGTCAGCCCGCCATACAGGCTAAGCTCACCGGGTAGGTTACCAACCATGCGCTTAACGGCGACGGCTTCTCGCTGGCAGTCCAGGCCGAAGATGCGGGCGCTGCCGCGAGTGGGCCGGATCAAGCCCATCAAGAGGCGAATGGTGGTCGTTTTCCCCGCCCCGTTCGGCCCGAGAAAGCCGAATATCTCGCCCGGCTTGACCTCGAGGGAAAGGTCTTGCACTCCTACGGCTTTGCCGTAGTGCTTCGTCAGGCATCTGGCTTCAATCGCCATGACGGCATGTTCACTCATCATTTGAACTTCGAGAGTGAATTCTATCAAGCCGCCGATCAGCAGAACTTCGCAGTTCGCGGATCCAGTTCACGACATCTTCGGGGCGCGTGAATTCGGGGTGATTCTGGTCGGACCACGCCCCAGCTGTCAGTTCTAGCGCTCTCTCTTGCCGAAATCTGACAAGCCTATCCCTCGTTGCCTCGACGATCAACTTGCTTCTCTCACCCTTGGGGACCAGTTCTCTGAGTTCTCTAGCCAGGTCGGCAGCGAAGATTATGGTGAGCCTCTCCGTTTTCATTTTGAACGCCTTCTGCCATTGTTGTACCCCATTACTATACACTGTGCAATATCGGCAGTAAAGGCTGACGGCAATGAAGACCATGATTTGGGTGTTCTTAGGTAGGCGTCGAGTCGACACTGCAATGTGGGGTGCGGCGGCTCGCTGCCGCTCATGAAAGCTCAGGCTTGCCTGCGGATTCCCAGCGAATCGCCGCCCCGTTGGGCAAGACGTACAAGTTCTGTGATTAGGGCTTGCTTGCGGCTTCCTCCGGAGCTACCTATTCGCCAGGGGCATAAACGACTTGAACGGCAGCGACAAGGGACCCACGGCGTATAGGCTCCCGTATGAGCCGACGTAGATGATGCCGTCGGCGCCAATCACAGGAGTGGAGTCGGGCCGGTTCCCGGTATCAAACACCCATCTGAACGTTCCGTCTGAATTGTAGGCGTACAGCTTGTTGTCCTCGCCGCTAAAATAGATGGTACCATGGGCGTCGACCGTCAGAGAGGGCAGGTAGGTGCTCGGAGCAGGCACGGCCCACTTTTGACTGCCGTCCGGACTGATCGCATAGATTTTGTCCGAAATAGCGAATACTGTGCCGTCAGGTCCAAACGCCGGAGAGGAGCCACGCCCAACGGGAAGGGCCCACTTCTGGCTCCCATCGGGATTCACCGCGTACAGTTGGCCGTCGTGGATGTAGACCGTGCCATCTGGCCCAATCGTGGGGGAGGACCAAGGCACATACTTGTCAAAGGTCCACCGCACACTGCCATCAGGACTGATGGCCCACAGCTTGCCGGACACGACGTAAATGGTCCTATCTGCCGCAATCGCCGGCGCGGAAATGACGCTCGTCCCCAGGGTGACGGTCCATTTTAGCTTTCCAGCGGGATCGATGGCGAACAGCTGGGTTTCCGATGTGCCCGAATAGACACTTCCCCCCACGTAGATGGTACCATCGGCCCCGATTGCTGGTCCGGAATCCCAGCCGCCGTTCACGGTAAAGGTCCATCTCTGGCTGCCGTCCGGGTTTAGGGCAAACATTCTGCCCTTAAGGGACCCCACGTAGATCGCACCATCGGCCCCAATTGCCGGTGAGTACCTAAATTCGTCGGTGTCAAAGAAGTCGGTATTTCGAATCTTGAAGACCCACTTCTCGCTGCCGTCGGGATTGAGCGCATAAAGCCGACCGTTGTTCCAGCCCGATCCTACGTAAATTGTTCCATCTGCGGCGACCGCTGGCTCGCTGTAGCCGCTGGTGGGACTGAAGCTCCATGTCGAGGTTGGCCAGGCCGGACCATTGTAACGGCTTAACCCGGTCTGGAAATTATTGCCCCGGTGCCGCGGCGATGGCGAATCGGCCAAGGGGAAGCCTACGAACTCGGTTACCGAGCTGCTGCCGGCGTAGAGCTTGAAGCCAGGCGAGGTCGTGGTAATGGTGGAGGTGTTGACGAACGAACTAGAACCCGAGAGACTCGGGCTGACGTTTCCCGTAATGGTGATTGTGCCACCCTGTCCCGGAGCGACTGTTCCCACTTGCCAATTAAACGATAGGCCGGCGGTTGGAGTAACCGGCAGGCCGGAGTTGGTGTAACTTAGGTTCGCAACGGCGTCGGGGATGAGATCGGCAATTGTCACTTCACTGGCTGCTTCAGAACTGAAGTTGGTGTAGGTCAAAGTGAAGGTTATCAATTGATGTCCTGGCAGGAGGTAGCCTGGCTCGACAGTTTGAGCAATGGCGAGGTCAGTCTCAGCGATCGCATAGAGCTTTCCATCGCTTGAGGCAATGTACACCGTTCCATCGGCTCCGATTGCCGGAGAGGAGTAGATCACATCACCCGTGGCGAACGTCCACTTCTGCGTCCCGTCCGGATTCACCGCGTAGAGGTTGTGGTCGCCCGCACCCAGATAGATTGTTCCGTCCGCGGCCACTGCCGGAGAAGAATGAATGATGCTCCTGATCGAGTACCTTGCTGTCTCATTACCATATGGGTTATAGGATAGTAGGCCCCCACTCTTGGAGACGATATAGATTTCCCCGTTTTCGGCAATCGCGGGCGAGGCATTCGGCCATTCATGCGACGCTGTTCTAAAGTCACTGTCCGTGGTGCGATACCATTTCTGGGTGCCATCTGGGTTCACCGCGTAAATCCGGTAGTCAAATTTGTAGATCGGCGAAGCGAGTTCCGACTGAACGGGCCAATAATATTGATACACTGAGCCTATATATATCGTACCATCCGTTCCGATGGCTGGAGAAGTATCGACCGCACCGTGAGTACTGAAAACCCATTTCCGAGTGCCGTCCGGGCTGAATGCCGCAAGCCCGGTGTTTGCAGAGGCGCCGTCCCACCAGCCAACGTAGATGGTGCCATCCGCACCGATGGCCGGCGAGCTATCAGAGCCCATTGAGCTGCTACTATGCCATTTTTCACTCCCGTCAGGATTGACGGCATAAAGCTTATCAGATATTACGTAGACTGTCCCATCCGCACCAATGTTGGGTGAGGACCAGGCACCATTCGTTGTAGGAAAGCTCCACTTTTGGCTGCCATCCGGGTTGATCGCGTAGAGCAGTCCTCCCACGCCGGGTGGGGCAGCAGCCGCATAGACGGTGCCGTCGTCGCCAACGGCGGGAGAAGAGCGTACTGGACCAACAGTCGTGAATACCCACCGCTGACTGCCATCCGGATTGACAGCGTAAAGTCTGCTCTTGTCCGAGCCGAAATAGATGGCCCCATCTGACCCAATCGCAGGGGACGAGTAAATAGGGCTGCCCGCGTCGAAGACCCACCTCTGGGCCGGTCTCTGGGGGCCAGAGTAGGAGCTGAGGCCGGTTTGGGTTACGTTGCGGCGGAAGCGCGGCCAAGGACTGTCGGCCAGCGAGAAGTCCACAATAGCCTTGGCGGGACTTCCGTGGTCGCCGACTTTCGTATTGGACGATGCCATGGGCGTGACAGCAGCGGAATTGTCGAAAGTCATGCCCTCTGCAAAGGCCGGGCTCGGGGAACTCGACGGCGTATCCATGCCAACCGCGCTGGCCTCAGTTTGCGCCGCAAGGACAGCGCCCGCTGAAGGCGGACCGTCAATATGACGATTGATAGCGCTGGCGGTCACACCCAACACAAGGGCCAGCGCGAGCATTGTGCGAACGATGTGAGAGGCTGTGCAATTGGAACCAGTAGACGGCATGGTCAGCCCCCTCGTATAGGGGTACAATATCATCATTCGGCATGCTTGTCAAGCTGGTAAGCTATTCGTGGTAATTCAGCACTAGTCCTCCCAAACGATGGTAGGTACGCTTCTTGCTGCGGAAGCCAGGAGACTGCATAGGAGCGGTACGATGGACGCCTGGACCTATCAGGGGATAGAGTTGCTCCCCGACGAGGAGCCGCCCAAGCTATTCGAGAGGATCTGCCGTCTGGAGGAGGGACTGGGAGCGTACGTGCAGTTTCAGGCGGTGGGCACTTTTCGGGCCCCGATGTCGAAGTCGCAGCCACCACGCTATAGCCCCAAGGGAATGGTCCACCGGTTCCTGCACGTCACCTGGCAGCAGGATAGCGCTCTAGCCTGGTCGGTTCTCCTTCACTTGGCTGAACGCGACCGCCGGGCAGTTCTTTCCTCCTTTACTGGCGTCGGCTTTCTGTCCAAGGACGTCGACTGGCGGGATGGGCATCCCCGGGAATCCGTTCTCCTCGCCGCTTTTACCGCCGACGCCGAGGATTTCTCCCAGCCCTTATCGTATTGGCGCGGGGATGGGTCGTCCGAAAGGTCAACGAAGGGACAGCAGGAGGCGCAGGATGCCGAGCGCGAGAAGCGAAGAGAGGCTTGGCAGTCAAGCGTGAAGCGATCTGCCGCCAGGCTACGCTATGAGGCAACAGATCCAGGCCGCCTTGCCGCCGCGGCGCGTCTGGCGGAGGAGTATGGAGTCCGCTTCGAGCATGGCTGGTACCTCAGCTCGGGCATTTGGCGTTCGCGCTATCTGGTTCAGTCAGGAGACGGATTCATGGCCCTGGCCTCCCCGCAGGAGTCCCTGTGCACCTGCGCCAGCCGGCGTCCGGAAACTCTCCAGTTGATGATGCCATCGAACTCCTGCGTGCATCATCTCGCCGCCAAATTGGTAGACCAAGTGGCCGAATCGGCTCTCTAGCCCCCCGAGAATGACTCCATTGGCCCTGAACTCCACTTCTGTGATGCCCCAGTTATCCCGTCAGACCGACCCTGGTCAGGACAAGCTAGTGGCCAAACTGTCTTCCCAAGTCCACTGGTTCTCGAAGTGCCGATTGGGATCGGAAAACTCACGGTACTGCCAAACTATTCCCCAAATGCCCAGCGTCACCATTGCAGCAAGCAAATTCAGCCAGAAATGCCGCTCAGACAACGTCCGCTTGTAGCTCAATGACCCTTGAAGACCAGCGCGAGCAAGTGCGGCATTCGCTTTGCTCACAACATCCAGTTCTCGTTGCTCATGGTGGAAATAATCGATGGTAAGGAAATATGTGACATAGATGCCAGCGATCCCTGTGATGAGGCTGAGTATCAGCCAAAGCGCCGGGCCTTTGGGTTGCTCCAACCCAGCCTTCTGCCTAATTGCTGATTCAAGGGCCGCGACTTCGGCCAACGAATGCGGATCTACGTCCGTGGACCTGATTCTCTCCTTGATTGACATTAACAAGTCGTAGTTCAGCGCTTCCTCGCGGCGAAAGTGCTGGTCACGCCTGCTGATCTGGCGATACAGCACGACAAGGTTCCAAATGCCAAGAGTGATTATTGGGAGCAGAATACCATCGGTTAGGAAGTACATGCGTCGGTCTGAGGCAGAGCGTGCGGTGAGATTCGCTGAGACCATGCCAATCGCGTAGCTCGACATCCGATTCCTCCTCAAAGCTATTGATTTCTCCCCCGGCGACCACCCCCGCCAAGCAGAGGTGGATGACAGCCAGCATTCGCTCGGTCCGTATTGTGCCATGTGGCGGGATTTTTGTCAAGCTTTCGAATTAAATCGAAGAGAGAAGTATCCACTTTGGAGGCTGGCGGGGATTGGGCATCGGAAGGACCCTGTGATGTCTGGATAAAAAAGCACAAGTACTTGGCGGATGCTTGTGCCAACCATGAGCGTGTCACACTTCGCTCAGCCAGACCACTCGGAGTGCAGGCCGATCTGCTTGTATGATTCTCAACGTCTCATACAGGTCCTCGTCGGCCACAAGGAGAGGACACCCGCTGTTCGCAGCTAGCGCCACAGACAAGGCGTCGTACAAAGGTATGGCGTACAGGCATGCGATGACAAAGGCAGGCAATGCCAGCGGCTTGGAGTCTACAGTTCGCAGGATGCCCAGATCAGCCATGTGGCCAAGGACCTTGGGGGCGTCACCGTACAAGTCTGCGGCGATGGATGGACTGAGCTCAAATTGCCCCAAGTCCTTCGCCAGTTCGTCCAGTACCTGAAAGTCTACTCCTTCTACAACGAGCACGCCGGCCTGTCCAGACACCAGCTTCTCGTCCATGAACCCCTTCGCTTCGGGAGCATTGAGCAGATGGGTCAGCCACCACCGGATAGCGACCCTACTGTGTAGGGCATAGAGGGGAAAGCGGGCATGATCATACGTCGACTGGACCGTCAGAATCACCTCGTGGCTTGGCCTGCTTGCGCCAAGCCTTAAACCTCAGGACCAGGTCGTCGTGGGCCCCCAGCGTCTCCCGAAAGGCAGCCAGGTCAACTGCAGACGGCGGGTAACTTGTCCAAGGGTTTTTCTTAGCTTCTTCCATCCTCGCGCTGTTTCCTTGTCCAGTATGCACTGAAGCTCTGGAGCGTCCGAGGGTGTTGAGTAGGATTTCTTGAGATCTGACATATTTACCTCCTCACCAGAGTTTAGCCCCGGCTCTCGCGCCCTCGGGAGCGATCCTCGGTACTGAACGCGGAACAAGTGGCTTGCCTGCCACAGATATTGTAGCATAAACCGGGGCTGCTGGTCCCTTTTCATAGGATTCTGACCTCTTCGGCAAGAATCCGCTCCCTGATGCGCTGCTTGATGGTCTCGTACTCGACCAAATCCACTTTTCGACCCAAGGCCGCTTCCAGCTCCTGCTGAAGGCCCACAAACTCAAGCAACCCGATCGCTTCGGGGATCTCCACCAAGATGTCCACGTCACTACTCCGGCGCATTTCTCCTCGCACCAGCGACCCGAAAACCCCAGCCCTTTTTGCGCCATAACGCTTCAGGATGGGAACTGTCTTCTCTTTGACCTCATCGACCGTCGGTATTGGCTTTTGCTTCATGATTATGCTCCGTCTTCAGGACAACCGGAGCATAGCAGTTTTCGGGCCAACCAGTCAATGAAGCAGACACGCCTGAGGAAGAGCAGGCCTTTGCCCCGCCAGTATAGGACCTCACGCTCGATCGTGCGGAGCGTGGAAAGTAGCTGCTGGGAAGTATGCGAATCGCTTGCTTGACAAGACACACGGTGTCCCCGACCTGCCCCGAGCTCAGCCAGTAATGGGGCTGCTCTCTGAACAACTTGCAGCCAGCTTGCTTTGTTGATTGACTAGCTCGAATCTGGTATACTCCGATCATCACAGGGGGAGGACCATCAGTATGGCACGAGAGCTGAAGGCTATTGACATCAGTGGCGAGCCGGAGCTCCTGCGAATTGTCGAGCAGGTTCGCTCAACACGCGAGCCCTTGGTTTTGCGTCAGCAAGATGAGGATGTGGCCATTCTGCGGCCGCTAGGGCCCGCGAGGAGGCGCCTACCGAAAGGGCGACCGACCAGCGCGACGGATCCACTTTGGAGGCTGGTGGGGATTGGGGCATCGGAAGGACCCGGTGATGTCTCGATAAACAAGCACAAGTACTTGGCGGATGCCTATGCTGACCTCCACAAATGAGCGAACGTACGCCGCCAATCGCTCACCGTGTCCTCGTCGATAGCTCGGCTTACTTTGCGTTGCTCGACCGGAATGACCAACTCCACTCTGAAGCCCGAACGATCCAAGGGCATCTAATTCGGGGCCGGTTCCGGCTCTTCACTACAAACCTGATTCTTGCAGAAACCCATTCCTTGCTGCTAAATCGTCTGAATAGAGCGATCGCGACCGCCTACTTGCAGGAAGATGGAAGTAAGTCCCACGACCATGGTCTGGGTGAATCAAAACGATGTCAAGCAGGCACGACAGGTTATCTACCGTTATGACGACAAGGACTTTCCCTTACCGACGCTGTGAGCTTTGTGGTGATGGGGCGTCTAGAGATTCCGCTTGCCTTTTCTTTCGATCGCCATTTCAGCCAGTACGGCTTCAAGGTCTTCGCTGCCAATTCGCAGTGAATCTGCAAGTCGTTAGCCTGCTCTAATCGCAGGATGTGCAGACACCGACCTATTGCCCGTTGGTCCTCCTCCGGGGCTTGGGCGGCCGCCGGTCGCCCCTACGTTTGAAGCCGGTCTGAGAATTCAGGGCGCCTTCGCGCGGCCCTCGCGCTACGTCGCGACTATGTCAGTGAGTTGGTCCAACACTTGATCGACCAGGTCGGCGGGGACGTCGCTACGGACTACGGCCTCGCCGATGCCGTTGAGGAGGACCCAGCGGACGGATTTGCCGCTGACTTTCTTGTCGAGGGTGATGGCGGTGAGGAGCTGGCCTTTATCCGCTCCTGTGTAAGCGGTCGGAAGGCCTAGCTTCTCCAACAGGGCTCGCTGGCGCTCGACGACGTCGACGGGGATCAGGCCGAGGCGGTGGCTGATGAGGGCGGCGCCGGTCATGCCGATGGCGACGGCCTCGCCGTGGAGGTAGGTGCCGTAGGTGGTGGCCGCTTCGACGGCGTGGGCCATGGTGTGGCCGTAGTTGAGGATGGTGCGGAGGCCCGTCTCCTTCTCGTCCTGAGTCACCACGCCGGCCTTGATAGCCGCGCTGCGGGCGATGATCTCCGTAGACGCGTCAGGGTCCAATTGAAGCAGGCGATCGATGGATGCCTCTAGGCGGTCGAACAGAGGGGCGTCGAGGATCAGCGCATGCTTCACCACCTCGGCCCAGCCCGATACCAGCTCGCGCTGGGGAAGGGTGCTCAGGGTCTGCACGTCGGTGAGGACGAGCCGGGGCTGATAGAAGGCGCCGATCAGGTTCTTTCCCTCTCGGTGGTTGACGCCGGTCTTGCCGCCAATGCTCGAGTCGACCATCGCCAGGAGGGTGGTGGGCACCTGCACGAACGGCATACCCCGGAGATAGGTGGCCGCCACGAAGCCCGCCAGATCGCCGACGACGCCGCCGCCGAGGGCGACGACGGGGTGGCCCCGCTCTGCCCGTCGCTCGACCAGCCAATCGAAAATGCCGGTGGCGACGGCGAGGGACTTGCTCGCCTCCCCGGCCGGGACGCAGAACGAATCGACCTCGAAGCCGGCTTCACGCAGAACGGCCTCGACGCGGTCGCCCCAAAGGGGGAAGACGCCGCCGTCGCTGATCAGGTGGGCCGTTCCCTTCAGCCCGGCGTTACGCATGCGCCGGCCGAGCTCGTCCAGGGTGCCCCAGCCGATGAAAACGGGATAGGAGACTGTGGGAGTGCGGACGACGCAAGCGGCGCCGCTCTCCTCGCAGTATGGCGCCTCAGCTTCCCTGGCTTCGGTATTGGCGAATGGGCCCGGGTGGGAATCGACGCTGGAGCTCGCCTTGCGGCTGAGATAGCGCCAGCAGCGGACGATCTCGCTCGCCACTTCGTCGTGGGAAAGGGTGTCGGTATGTATGGTCCAGTGGGCGATGGCGTAGAACGGCTGCCGGTACTCCTTGAGGAACTCGATGCGGGTGAGGGGATCCGGACCGGAGAGCAGGGGGCGGGCCACCGGGTTCTTGCCCTCGCCGTCGGCCGTCAGCCGGGCGAAGATGGTGGCCGGCCGGGCTTCGAGGCAGATGACGACGCTGCGCTCCTCCATCAACTCCCGGTTCTCCTCGCGGAGGATGGCGCCGCCACCGGTGGCGACGATCCTCTGCCGGCCTTCGAGGGCCTCTGTGATGGCTTGATGCTCCAGCTCCCGAAAGTGGTCCTCGCCGTCCTCGGCAAAGATGGCGGGAATGGGCTTGCCTGCCATCTCGACCACGAGGTCGTCCGTGTCCACGAATTGCCAGCCGAGAAGCGCGGCCGCCTTCCGGCCTACGGTCGATTTCCCGGTAGTGGAGAACCCGATTAGGCTGATGACCTGATGATCTCTTTGATCCATTCCACTCCTTCCCGGTAGTTTGATAGCCCGAGCCCGGGGGGGAACCTATCGCCATGCTCGATGATGACGGCGCACTCGGGATTCACCTGCCTAACGTGCCGGAGGGTGCCCTCCACGTCGACCCAGCCGTCGGCCGGCCTCAGCGTCGGGTGAACCGGGATGTGCCGGAAAGCGAGATAATCGTCGATCCCTCGTGTGCTCCATAGGTGGAGAGTGCCGAGATGTGGCGCCATCGCCCGTACGAACTCGAAGTAGTCGAAGCCATCCCGCCGGGAGGCGATGAAGGTATGGGAGACGTCGAGGCAGTACCGGAGCGCCGGGTAGTTTGTCACTACCTCGGTCAAGAAGTCGGGCGTGAGCAGGGGCGACGGGCCAAAGCCCTCGATCATGATCGGCACACCGAATACCTCGCTGAGGTGCGCCAGCCGCTCGGCGCTCCTTCGCCCAATATCCAGCGCCACCTTAGCAGGAATCTCGCCATTGTCTTCTGCCGCCGGGGCAGGGAAGTGAACCACCAGGTAGCGGGGATTCAACTCAATGGACAGTTGGAGCGTCTCCTCGATCATCCGGAAGGTCAGCTCCCGGCGCTCGGGCCGCAGGTCGTTCAACAGTGACCAGGTGACCGCGTGCGGATACCAGAGCGTCTCCAGCAAGGGAAGATGAACGCTGACAGTTGTGCCGTTATCCCTCACCTTGGTACGAAGGGTGTCGTAGTGCTCCCGCGGCAGACTAAAGAACTCTCCCCAGCCCAGGCTGTTGCCGACAATGCGATCTTCAAAGTGATGTATGCGGTTGCAGTGGATGCCGAGGTTCTTCAATGCTGCTCCACGCCGAGAAGGAACTTTACATAAGATGAATGATTGCCCTTAGTCTCTTCCATGTGATCCCCGCCAAACTTCTCCATAACGGCCTCGGCCAGCACGATGGCCAGCATGGCCTCGCCGATTACGCCAGCGGCGGGCACGACGCAGACGTCGCTCCGCTCGTAATGGGCCAGAACAGCCTCGCCGGTGAGCAGGTCGACAGAAGGAAGCGGGTGAGCGAGAGTGGGGATCGGCTTGAGGGCCGCTCTGATGACTATGGGCGCCCCGTTGGTCATTCCGCCCTCGATGCCACCAGCACGATTGGTTAGATGGCGGAATGGCGACTTGGGTTCCCTGTCGTCGGGTCCAGGATGTGTAGACCGCTCGACTACGTCGTGCGTCTCGGATCCGCGGAGGTTGGCTACGCCGAAGCCGGCGCCGATGCCCACGCCTTTGACCGCGTGAATGCTCATCATTGCCTGGGCCATGCGCCCGTCGAGTCTTCTATCCCAGTGCACGTGACTGCCCAGCCCTACCGGCGCTCCGGTGGCGATCACCTCAAACAGGCCGCCGATGGTATCTCCTGCAGCCTTGGCCCCGTCGATGGCCTCGATCATCGCCGGCTCAGCCTTCGGGTCGGCGCAGCGGAGGGGCGATGCCTCCACTACGGACCAATCGATCGGGGGCTCGATCCTCGCAATCACGCCGCCAATGGCGATGGTGTGGCTGTGGATATCGATATCGAGCGCGGCGAGCAAGCTCCGGGCCACGGCGCCCGCGGCCACCCGCGCCGCCGTCTCCCTGGCGCTGGCCCGCTCGAGAACATTGCGAACATCGCGATGCCCGTATTTCAGCGCTCCGGCCAGGTCGGCGTGGCCGGGGCGAAGCCGGGTAATGGCGGGTATGTCTGCTTCCACCGGATTCACGCTCATGGCTTCCTGCCAGTTGGCCCAATCCCGGTTCTGGATGTAGAGCGCAATAGGGCTGCCGAGGGTCTTGCCGTGCCGTACTCCTGACACGATCTCCGCCCGGTCGCGCTCGATCTTCATCCTGCCACCGCGGCCATAGCCAACCTGGCGGCGGGCAAGATCGGCGGCGATGGTATCTTCGTCCAGCGCGAGGCCGGCGGGGACTCCTTCGACGATGACGGTCAGCCCTTTCCCATGGGACTCACCGGCGGTGAGAAAGCGAAACATGCACTTTGTCCTCAAGATATGCCGGTACGAGATCTTCGATGAGAAGATCTCGTATCGGCGAGCGAGTGACGGCGTCACCGGATACTTAACGGATAAACGGATGAAGGCGAACTACGCATCCGTTTATCCGCTGCTTATCCGTTGACGCCGCACCCCAGCGCCGGAAGAAAGCCTATTACAAAGCCGCCTTAGCTGCGGCCAGCATACCGTCTACGGGAGCCTCCCTGCCCGTCCAGAGCTCAAAAGCCGCGGCGCCCTGATACACCAACATGGGCAGCCCACCGATGGTTCGCGCTCCTGCCTTTCTGGCCTCGACCAGCAGGGGCGTTTTGCTAGGATTATACACTATGTCGTAGACTAGCGCACGGGAGGGGATGTCGCCGGCCTCGAGTGGGGACTGGGCCTCGGCCGGGCCGTGCTTCATGCCGATGGAGGTGGTGTTGACGATGAGATCGCTTTCCCTCAGGACGGCTCGGAGGGATCTGGAGCTGGTCCAAGGCAACGGGAGGATGGAGACCGGATCCACGCCAGCCGAGCAGAGGTCGGAAACGAGTGTCTCGGCTCGCGTTGGCGTCCGGTTAGCGATGTAGATGGTCCTCGCGCCGGCGTCGGCCAGAGCAAAGGCCACGGCGCGGGCAGCTCCACCCGCGCCCAAGACCAGCGCGACCGCTTGTTTGGGGTCGAAGCCAGCCTGATCACGGAGGGCACGGGTGAACCCGGCAGCGTCGGTGTTGTAGCCGGTGAGGCGGCTCCCCCGCTTGACCACGGTGTTCACGGCGCCGATGCGGCGGGCCAAACCGACCACCTCGTCCAGAAGGGGAATCACGACCTCCTTAAACGGCACCGTAACGTTCATACCCAGATAATCGGGTTGCCGGAGGCGCTCCACAACATTGCCGACATCCCGCGGCTCGGTCTCCCAGGCTACGTAGCGGATGTCCAGACGCAAATGGTCGAAGGCCGCCTGCTGGAAGACCGGCGATATGGAGTGTTTCAGGGGGAAGCCTATGATGCCTACGATAGCTGTCATTATGGTTAACTCCGTTTTAGGGCCCTCACCCTAACCCTCTCCCACTGCGATGGGAGAGGGGACCGGCCCTCACCCTAACCCTCTCCCACTCCGGCGGGAGAGGGGACCGGCCCTCACCCTAACCCTCTCTCACTCCGGCGGGAGAGGGGACCGGCCCCACCCCAACCCTCTCCCATCGTTTCGCAAGAGGATGTGAGAGGGGATAGAACGCTCTGGCCGTGTCGATTCTTGGCGGCGCACCAGAAGCGCACGGGCGTCCTCCGTCTACCGGCGATAGCGGCGGATATTGCGTTCGTGCTCGTCCAGCGTCTTGGCAAAGGCGTGGCTGCCATCGTCGGCGGCCACGAAATAGAGAAAGTCGCTCTCGGCGGGCTCGAGAACCGCCTGAATTGAAGCCAAGCCGGGATTGCAAATTGGCCCCGGCGGCAGGCCCTTGTTGCGATAGGTATTATACGGCGAAACCTGCTCGAGGTCAGCCTCGGTGAGACCCACCTTCCAAAAGCCGAACTTGGCCACGCTGGCGGGGTCATTGGCCAGGGAGTATTGGACGGTCGGGTCGGCCTGCAGCGGCATTCCCAGCTTCAGGCGATTCAGATATACCGAGGCGATCAGGGGCCGCTCCGTCGTGACGACCGCCTCTCGCTCCACGATAGAAGCGAGGGTGATGACTTCGTGCAGGGATAGACCGTTAGCAATCGCTTTGGCTCGCATCGCCGGCGTCACTCGCCGGTCGAAGTTCTTGAGAAGCTGGTTGACAAGATCGGCCGGGCTGGAAGACGGCGATATGCTGTAGGTGTCGGGAAACAGGTAGCCCTCCAGAGAGGAGCTGCTGGGGACGTTGGCCAGGAACTCGTAGCCGTTACCCCCGTCTTTCACCGCCTTGAGAAACTCGTCCTTTCCGAAAACGCCCTTTTTGCCGACGGCCTCCGCTATTTGCGCAATGCGCCAGCCTTCGGGTATGGTAAAGCTAGTGGTCTTGACGATTCCCTTGTTGATGACGGAGATGACCTCGGTGGTGGTCATGTTTGGACGCAGCTCATACTCTCCCGCCTCGAGGTGCGCGCCCACGCCGTAGTAGGTCACGAGGAGACGGAAGGCGTCAACCGATCGTATTAGCCCCTGCTCTTTGAGCCGCTGGCCGATGGTGGCGGCGTTCTCACCGGGACTGACGCGAAAAAGCACAGTGGCCTCCGCGCTCGACACGGGCTTGTCGATATAGTCTAGCGCGAACTGCCCCAGATTCTGAAGTCGGCCAGGGAGGAGCAGAATGGTGGCGACCACGCCGACGAAGACTAGGAGAGCGAGGCCGAGGACTAATCGAGAGAGGCAGGCAAAAACAGCTTTCAACCCTTGCTTTGCCTCGCGCTGTCGAGGTAGCTCTGTAAGATGACGGCTGCCGATACGGCGTCGACCCAGGCCTTGCGTTCCCCGGGGGAGCGTCCGGCCTCTTGCATCAGGCGCTCAGCCTCGACGGTGGATAGCCGCTCGTCCCACAATTCCACGCGTATTTTGGTGCGCGCTGCAAGGGCCTCGGCAAACTCCCTGACCTTGGCCGCCTGCCGGCCCTCGCCGCCATCCATGTTGAGGGGCAAGCCGACGACGATACGCTCGGCTTCGTTTTCTGCCGCCACCGCGGCGATTGCTCTGGCATCACGCTTCTTACCCACTCTGGATAACACCATTAAGCTGCTCGCCAATATTCCTTCCGGATCGCTTCGAGCGACGCCGATTCGCCTGTCTCCCACGTCGAGGCCCAGCGTTCGCACCGCTTACGGCACCCGCAGGTTGATCTTCGTCCGCCAGCCGAATCGGGGGAGGTCCTTCGTCCAGCCAGGCTCGATCTTCACGTCTGGCAATCCCGCCAGAGCCACATTCTCGGCGATATACCTCTCGGCCTCCTCCCTGCTCTTGCCGGCGATCTGCGCCTTGATCTGATCCTCGTTTAAGTCTGTGATGGCCAGGGCGTCGGCCTGAGCGTAGAAGCTTACCATTTTATCCGACCACTTGTCGGCCCCCAGAGGCTTCACTTTCAGACCATCGGCGCTTACCGCCATCCCTGAGGGGAGCTTCTTGGCGACCTGTTTCGCCATGACTTCGTTGAGGTCCTTGGCCTCGAAGGCAAGGCCGGTGGCCTTGACTACCAGCTTCACGGCTACCGTCTTTGCTTCATCCCCTACCGCCCGATCGAACTGCTTGTCGACCAACTGAGTGTTGATGGTTTCCCGATAAATGGATTCGGTGGGGTGCTTGGTCGTCATTAGCTTCTGCAAGGCTTCGTCCTTGGCTTTGGCTAGCGCCTGCGCTTCGAGACGGTCCCTGTCTTGAGTGGTTACGGCGCCGACCTCCTTGTCGGTGCCACCCTGTGTGGGGTTCTCATTTACAACGGCGACCTGCGCCGCCAGTTGGGGATCGATAACCTGCTCGATGGCCAGCCTCTCCACGTTTCCCGCCTTTCCCGCCTGATCGGCAATTATGCCGACGCGCACCGAGGACCACTGAGCGGCCGGCAGGGCTGCTTCGTCGCCGGTGCGAAATCTGACACCCGACTTGGTGGCGAGAAGCGCGCCTTTGGGAATGGTCGCCTTGGCGCCGACCTTATTCATGAAGGTCACCTGTCCCGTGGCGACAGCGTCGGGCACGGGCTTCTTACCGGCGATGTCAATTTGGTCGGCCATCTCGACAAGAGCTTCGACGACGCGGCCCGGAATGGTTCTCGCCTCGGGGTCGATAGCTTTGACGTCGGTGCTGGCGACGATGGCTACGGTCTCCGACACAGGCTTGGTCGCGGCGATCAAGGTAATAGTGGCGGAGGGCATCACGAGATAGCCCACGACGAATGGCAGGGCGATGATGCCCAGAACAAAGAAGCTAACCACCACTCCGGTTAGCCCTATGCGGGACCGTTGCTTCTCGAAGGGGGTGAGCGCGGTCGCGGAGTGGACTTGGCGTTTCCGCTTTGGCTTCCATCGCCGCACCTGGGTCAGGGAGGAATAGGTGGGTAGGCCATGATACCTGGCCAATTGCCTGACGAGCCGGCTGGAGGCCACGAGGAGAATGTCTTTGCCGAGGAACTCGCCATGTCGTTTGAGCAGTCTTAGGGCCAAGGGGTTTCTCAGGGCTTTCACGGACCGGGGAGCGATGACGACCACAGGGTTGCCCTTGGCCCTGTCTACCTTCGCCTTGATTGACGCTATCTCGTCGCCCGGAGCGAGATAAACGGTTTCTGCCAAGGCTCTCTCTCCCTATGCCTTGAACAACTGGGGCACGATCTGGAGGGCGTCGTCCAGCTTGCTCATATCCTTGCCGCCGGCCTGGGCCATCTCGGGCCGTCCGCCGCCGCCGCCGCCGGTTACCTTGGCCACCTCCTGAACGATCTTCCCCGCGTGGATGCCCTTGGCCACGAGATCTCTGGTTACCGTGGCTACGAAGCTGGGGCGCTGGTTGATGCTGGCGCCTAACACGATAACGCCGCTGCCTATCTTATCCCGGATCCAATCGCTCATCTCTCGCATGCTCTCGACATCGGGCGCCGGCACTCTAGCGGAGACTACCTTTACACCGTCAACTGACTGGGCGCGCGCTACGAGAGCGTCGACCTCTCTCTTGAGAGATTCTCGCTGCGCTACCTCCGCCTGACGACGCTGTTCGGCTAGCTCGGCGAGCAGGGCGGACACCTTGGAGGCCACCTCCGTGGGCGTCACCTGCAGCGCCCTCGCCGCGCCGTCCAGCGACGCGAGCCGCTCGCGCACATAACGATCGGCGCCGCGACCGGTCAATGCCTCGATGCGACGGATGCCAGCGCCGACGCTGGTTTCGGCCACAACAAGGAGGGCGCCGATCTCGCCGGTTCGCCTGAGATGCGTTCCGCCGCAGAGCTCCCGGCTGAAAGGCGCTTCCAGATGCTCCACGTCGATGACCTCCACCGGCTCAGCCCCGACGACTGGCACAGCAGCCTCCTCACCTGGCATCAGCTCCTCGTGCGGCTTGTAGACCTCTACCATCCTCACCTGCTCGCCGTATTTGTCCTCGAAGAAGGCGAGGGCTCCGGCTGCTACAGCCTCCGAATAGGATCTGAACTGAGTCCGAACGACGAGGTCCTGCCTGATTCTCCGGTTGACCTGTGCCTCGACCTGTTCCAGCTCCTGCCTGCTCAGGGCCGCCAAATGGGTGAAGTCGAAGCGGAGCCGGTCGGAGGCAACCAGCGAACCCGACTGATGGACGTGGGGGCCCAGGACGCTTCGCAGAGCCGCATGGAGGAGGTGTGTGGCGGTGTGGTTGCGGGCGATGTCGAGGCGACGCTCGACGTCGACTCTGGCCTCCGCCTCCTCGCCAACCGAAATAAAGCCCTCCTCGACGCGACCGACATGAGTGATGACGTCAGGCAGGGGCTTTTGCGTGTCTTTAACAACCACCCGGCCAGAGGTGGTGAGGATGGCGCCGGTGTCGCCCACCTGGCCGCCACTCTCGGCGTAAAACGGCGTGTGGGCCAACACCACTTCGATGTCCTGCCCCTTAAAGGCGGTTTCCACGGCCTGGCCTTCGACGAGAATGGCTCGCACCGGCGCGCGATCCGCCAATCTCTCATAACCCGAAAAATGGGTCCGCTCGATGCCCAACTGCTCGTAGCGCTCTGCCATCTGCCTGTCGGCGAGCCCGAACTTGGCCGCCGCTCTGGCCATCTCCCGCTGCCGTTTCATCGCCGTCTGGAAGCCCACATCGTCTATGGAGAGCCCCTGCTCGAGAGCGACCTCCGCCGTGAGCTCTTTGGGGAAGCCGTAAGTGTCGTACAGGCGGAAAACCTCATTGCCGGGGAGGACCCGCTGGCCGGACGAGAGGACCCGCTGAACGATGGTGTCCAGAAGGCTCAGACCGGTGGAGAGCGTCTGGTTGAAGCGCGCCTCCTCGATGTTGACGACCCGGAGGATGAAATTGCGGTTGGCGACGAGCTCGGGATAAACGTGGCCCATCTTGTCGATGGTGACTTCGGCGATCTCGGCGAGAAACGGCCGGTCCAAGCCGAGCAGACGTCCGAATCGCACGGCGCGACGGAGGATCCGCCTGAGGACGTAGCCCCGCCCCTCGTTGCCAGGAATCACCCCATCGCCGCAGAGGAAGGTGACCGAACGGCTGTGTTCCGCCACCACCCTTATGGCGCGATCCGTCTCCTCGTACTGTCCGTAGGTCCTGCCGGTAAGCCGCGAGACCCGCTCGATTATGGGGCCGAAGGTGTCGGTTTCGTAGACCGACTTCTTGCCCCGCAGAAGGGTGGTGAGGCGCTCCAAGCCCATACCGGTATCGATGTTCTTGGTCGGTAGGGGCGTGCGGACCTTCTGCTCGTCCTGGTAGTACTGCATGAAGACGAGGTTCCAGAGCTCGAGAAACCGGTCGCAGTCGCAGGACGGCCCGCAGTTCGGCTTGCCGCAGGCGAACTCCTCGCCGAAGTCGTAGTGGATCTCGCTGCAGGGGCCGGTTGGCCCTGTTTCTCCTGCCGGACCCCACCAGTTCCCCTCTGCCTCCCCATAACGGAAGATGCGCTCGGCGGGCACGCCCATCTCGCGCCATAGCCCGTAGGCCTCGTCGTCGTCGGTGAAGACGGTGGTAACCAGTCGGTCTGGCGGAATGCCCAGTCGTTCGGTAACGAACTCCCAGGCCCAGCCGATGGCCTCTCGCTTGAAGTAGTCGCCGACGCTGAAATTGCCCAGCATCTCGAAGAAGGTGAGGTGGCTGGAATCGCCGACCTTCTCGATGTCCGTGGTACGGAAGCACTTCTGGCTGGAGATCAGCCGGTTATTCGGCGGCGTGGCCTCGCCCAGGAAATAGGGCTTGATCTGCACCATGCCGGCGTTGGTCAGCAGGAGCGTGGGGTCGCCGTGGGGAACGAGGGAAGAGGAGGGAATCCTCGTGTGTCCTTTCTCTTCGAAGAACTTTAGGAAAGCTTCACGAATCTCGTCACTTGTCACCAGTGGATCTCCAGGGAAGCAAGATGTCACTGATTTTAGTCCATCACGAGGGGAGATGTCAATTTGCGGCAGGCGTGTGGGCGGCTGTCAACGGATTGCTGGGAGCGGATTGAGCGGAAGGATGGGGAATCCGTGCAATCTGTTCCCGAATCCGTTGACAGCAACGTCTCCGTGACCGGACGTATGGCGCCCAGGCTGTGCTATAATGCGGCGGGCCACCTATTCGCTATTGGAGGAGTGCTAGACATGGTCAAGAAAATCGTGGCGACGAGCAGGGCGCCGGCGGCTATCGGACCCTATTCCCAAGCGGTTGCGGCGCAGGGCCTCGTCTTCGTCTCCGGGCAGATCCCGATAGATCCGGCCACAGGCGCTTTGGTCGAGGACGGAATCGCACTTCAGACCAGGCAGGTGCTGAATAACATCAAGGCTGTCCTCGAAGCTGCGGGATGCTCTTTGGCCGACGTGGTCAAAACGACGGTCTTCCTGGCCAATCTGGCCGATTTTTCCGAGATGAATGCCGTATTCGGCGAGTTCTTCCCCAGCGATCCACCGGCCCGCGCTGCGCTGCAAGCCGCGGCGTTGCCCAGAGGAGCCCTGGTCGAGATCGAGGCGATCGCCACAGCCAAATGAATGAACATCCGCCGCGGTTTCTAGCGCCCGGGGTGCAGATCTACGTCGTAAGCCACAATGATGGCGAGGATGAACAGGCCGATCATGGCTACGATGATCGCCGTGTTGAGGACGAGGCCGAGGGTGAGATAGGTCTTCCTGCGGCCCTTTACCAGAGAGCCAATGGCGGCTAGCGCCACGCCAAGGATGTTCAGCGTCAGTCCGCTGCACATGAGGTAGCCAAGGGAGGAAGACACGGGTGAAGTGCGACGCAGACCCCCCGGCGTCGCCTCCTGGAGGAACAGACTGGCGCCGAAGGCGAGTAGCTCGATCGTCCCTACGAGCAGGGCGATGACAAAGGAAGCAACGCCGAAGCCCGAGTGTTTGAGGCCGGCAAGGTCCAGGACAGGCGCTAGAAGCGCAGCCGAAAAGCCCCTTTTGAAAAAGCGGTGGGGAATCGCATCCGCTTTTTGGCACTATGTGGGGGGCAACAGCAGGTCTGGCAAACAATTCAGACCTCCTAGTGGGGACAGAATTCGCGGGTCTCTGC
>JACPQF010000046.1 GCA_016190625.1 Chloroflexota bacterium
CACGCGCTACGCACGCTGCATAAATAATCCAATGCCTCGTCTTGGCCGCAGCAATTCGTTTCAAAGCCGGTTTTCGGCTGGACTTCTAGAAGCGCAGCCGAAAAGCCCCTTTTGAAAAAGCGGTGGGGAATCGCATCCGCTGTTTGGCACTATGTGGGGGGCAACAGCAGGTCTGGCAAACAATTCAGACCTCCTAGTGGGGACAGAATTCGCGGGTCTCTGCATATTGCCAGTTTTCGGCTGCATTTCTAGATTAGGTGAGCGGTGGGTTTGCTTAGCCCTGCAGGACGATTGACGACATCTTACACAGGGCCCGCCTGAGGCGGGCTGGGTGCCAGCCTAAGGCGTGCCTATGATGGTAGGTTCGCGCTAGCTTGACAAGAGCTTTCCGAGCGGGAACTATACTACTTGAGCAGAAAGCGGGTTGCTTCCTGCGCCTGAGTCTGGAAGGGGGCCGAAGACAGGCGGTCGCCGCCGAGGAACGGCAGATCGAAGGCGAAGATGACTACAAGGCTGAGGGCGATGATTCCGGCGAACATCGCTGTAAGCGCCATCTGCGAATGAACGGTTTTGGAGCCCAAGAAATAGGTGGAGGCGATGGTTACCGCCGCGCCGGCCAAGAGGGCGAACCAGAGAACGCCGGGAATGCCATCACTTACCTTCTCCAGGCGCAGGCGGCGCTGCTCGCGGATCTCACTTAGGCGGTCCAGACCGTCGCCAAAGATACCGCTCTCCCGCTGAGTTTTCGGCTCGAAGCTGTGGTAGGCGAGGTAGAGCTCGTCGAAAGCGGCGCTGGCGCGTTCGCTCTCATTCCCCCTGGCGAGAGCGGGAAACTCATCTTCGGACCACCGCCTGAGCGTAGGCGCGAACTTGCGACTGGATCTGCTGTTGAAACGCTCTGGGCAAGGTCTGCACGTTGCGCGAGAGGTCGCCCAGCCTGTTGGCTTCCACTGAGGAAATGCGACTGACCTCCTGATACTCGTCCCAGGCGGCGAAGACGACAAAGGCAACGAGGACGGCGTAGAAGATGCCGATGCTGGCGACGATCTGGTCCAGAAATTCGCCGTTCGCCTCTAAATACTGATAAAGGAACTAGCCTCCTTACGATTAGCAGCCCCGCAACCGATAGAAAGATGCCGACGGCAACCGCGAATACGACCAGCAACGGAATGGGAATGGAGTGTAGAGGCTGCATCATGCTGTGGGGTAATCTCCCTGGTGTCAATTTGCCCATGTTACCACCGGCAATAGGCGCTGTCAATGTGCTGCGGTCAGTCTCAGTCTTCTTCGCCTGACCGCTATGCCCCGGCGGCTCTTAGCAGTTCGTCGCGAAATTGGGGATGGGCGATAGCCGCCAAGGCTCTGGCCCTCTCGCGGAGACTCCTGCCGCGCAGTTCCGCCACACCGAACTCGGTCGCGACGTAGTGTACGTCATGCCGCGGCGTCGTGACCACGGAGCCTTCGGGAAGTTTGGCGACTATGCGTGAGACCTTTCCCCTGCTGGCCGTGGAGGGAAGAGCTACGACCGACTTGCCTCCGGGAGCTAGCGCCGCGCCGCGAATGAAGTCTATCTGCCCACCCACGCCGCTGAGCTGCACGCCCCCCACAAACTCTGCGTTGACCTGGCCAGCGAGGTCGATCTGGACGGCCGAGTTCACCGACACAAACTTCTCAATTCGGGCCAGCGTGGCGGCAGCGTGAGTGTAATTGCAGGGGTACATCTCGACGGTCGAGTTGTTATCCATGAAGTCGTAAAGCTGCTGGCTGCCTTGGGCGATGGTGGCGACGATTGGGGCGCGATCTGCTTCGGTTGGGGCGAGAGAACCGGACCGGATCAGCTCCAAGGCGCCGCCAGGAAGGACGCCCGTATGGATCCGCAGGTCTCGTCTTTGGCGTAACGAGCGCATTACTGCGTCGGGGATGGCGCCGATCCCCACCTGGATGGAGGCACCGTCCGGAATGAGGTCGGCGACGTTGGCGCCTATGGCGGCTTCGACCTCGCTCAACTGGGATGGCGATTCCATCAGGAGAAGAGGTTGGGACAATTCGACGGCGAAGTCGATTTCCGAAAGATGGACCTTGCTGTCGCCGAACGTTCGTGGCATCCGCTCGTTGACCTCGGCCACCACCACCTTGGCCGCAGCCGAGGCTGCTTTCAGATAGTCCACCGAGATCCCGAGGCTGCAAAAGCCGTCATCGTCAGGCGGCGAAACTTGAATCAGGGCAACATCTGGCCTAAGGTAGCCGCCGGTGAACAGGCGAGGGATCTCCGATAGGTTGCAGGGGATGTAGTCACATCGTCGTTCCTTCAGCGCCGTGAAAAGGCCGGCGGCGCCCACAAAAGTGAGCAAATGAAAGCTATTCGCCAGCTCAGGGGCTGCGTATTCACACTTGCTGGCCGATATCATGGTTAGCAGACGCACGCCCTCGAATCGCTCATGCTGCCGGACGAGCTCCGCCATGAGAATCTGCGGTTCGGCGCAGCCAGTCCCGACGATGACCAGGTCGCCGGACTTGACTCTGCCGATTGCTTCCTCTGCTGTCACGCTTTTGGCGTGGCTCATTTCGTTTTGACACTCCGACTCGAGGTAGTGGGCCTATGCCATCGCCAATAGTATCAGATGGGAGACGAACGGTCAACGTTTGGATGGGCGGGGCGGCGGGAAAATGGGCCAAGGCCGGTCGCTCCGGCCTTGGTGGAGTGCGCACGGCAAAAAGAAACATCCCTCGTCGAGCAGAGGCGAAATGTTTCACCCTGTATCCTAGTTCGGCGTTTGTACTGATCCGACCCCAGTCGGATGACCGGAGGTCTTGGAAAGCCTAGCAATTGTCTTGGGGCAGTTGCCTTCTTGCCTGACTAGATCAGTCGTCGAATCGAGCCAAACAGGTTGCTTACAGCGGACGGGACTCTGATACCGAAAACTCTCGACCTACCGTCGTCGCCTTCCAGTACCGAAGCCAGGTCGTTAACAAGCCGGACCTTCTGAATCGGACAAAGCTCGCGAGGTTTCAGCACCGGCAGACTGCGGTTACGCGCTTCCTTGTCCAGATGCTCCTGAATCGTCTTGATTGCCACGTCAACGGTTTTGGTTTCTTCCGCGCTCATCAAACTTCCTCCTTCCATGTCGCCTTCCGGCCTTCCAAGAGTTCGAACGTCACTCAAGCGCTGTCCGTTAGGACGATCTGTCTGTTCTGCCGCAGGTAGTAGCAAGGGCCGTGCCAAGCAACGGCGGAGGAGACGGCGGAACACAGAGTCATAAAGGGGAAAGATGTCCGAAAAGAAAAACTAGAGATGTCATGGTGATCTTGGTAGCCTTTGGTGTCTTTGTCTTTGATCGTATACTCGGCGATCACCCGTACGGTTGATGGCTAATTGCCGCTCAAAGAATCCCCGCGAGAACGGCGAAGCGGCCCGTGTTGCTGCCCTCGGCGCGATGGGAGTAGAAGAGGTCTGTGTGACAGGCTGTACAGATTTCCGCCGCAAAGATGTTGGCGCTCTGCAGGCCGCTGTCGAGCGCCTGGCGCCGGGCCATCTGCCAGAGATCGAGGCGGATCCTGTTCCCGGACTCTCTGATAAGGCTTCGCCAGTCTGAATACGCTGCCCTCAATGGGCTCAGGACCGCCTCACCAACCTCGTAGCAGCACGGCCCAATCGACGGGCTGATTATCAGTTTGAGGTCCTCCGGCCGGGAGCCGAACGTAGCATGCATGGTCTCGACCGTCTTCTGGCCGAGCCCGGCTATCATGCCCCTCCAGCCGCAGTGGGCGATGCCAATGGCCGGCACGACGGGGTCAAAGAAGGTGAGAACAGCGCAGTCTGCCACGACGAGCATGAGGAACGTCTGGCGGGCGGCCGTCACCATGGCATCGGTCTGAGCCAGTGCCCCTTCCCAACTCGCGGCGCCGCGGCCCCTATCGCTTTCGTCCACCACGGCCACGGTGCTGCCATGGACCTGTTGGGCGGCCACCAGGCTGTCGGGAGGTAACGAGAGGGAGCGGGCGATCAGCACTCGATTGTCGGTAACATGGTTGCCGTCGTCGCCAAGGTGATAGCCAACGTTGAGCGAGGAGAAGGGACCTTCGCTAACGCCACCCTGGCGACCGAAGGCAGCCCACAGGAATTGCCCTTTCCCGAACTGCTCTCGTGGTCGGAGGGAAATGAGACCACTGTCGTCGAAGCGAATCACCTGCCAATTATACACTCCCCGAGCGCCCGTTCACAAGCTTACCTTGCCTAGCCCTCTTTGTTCGTGCTATGATCTGCGCAGGGAATACGCCGGCAGAGCGAGGGTTCATGGTAGCCAATATCCAGCGGCTTGCCGCTTTGGTCATCGTCACGTTTCTCTTGCTGAGCTTTGGCCTGGTCTACTGGCAGGTTATCAGGGCCGACGAGCTGGTTCGGAGACCGGATAACCCGCGCCTCGTGGAAGAGGCCATGAAGGTGAGACGGGGGATCATTTTCGATCGCAATGGCGTCGTTCTGGCGCGGACGGAGGTGAACGCCGATGGGTATGCCAAGCGGATCTATACCAACCCCTCTCTGGTGCACGTGACCGGTGCGGCTAGCGTGCGTTACGGCGCCACCGGCATCGAAGGAGCGTTTGACGATTACTTATCTGGTCGGAAGGGGGTCGAGCCTCAGGCCGAGCTGGATAAGCTTATCTACAAGCGCCCGGTGGTAGGCAATGACGTCGTGTTGACCGTCGACTCGGATATACAGAAAGCGGTGGAGAAAGCCATCGGGGAATATAGGGGCGCCGGCGTGGTCCTCAATCCCAAGACGGGAGAGGTGCTGGCCCTCTATTCCAACCCCTACTTTGATGCCAACTCCCTGGTCATGGACCCGGGCGCCAACTGGAAAAAGGAAAACGACCGGATCGAGGCGGCGTGGAAGCGACTAAATGGAGACGAGGGCAAGCCTTTGCTCAATCGGGCTGCTATGGGCCAGTATGCGCCCGGCTCGACATTCAAGACGGTAACCCTGGCGGCGGCACTGGAGACGGGAGTAACGAAACCGCCGGAGGTCTTCACCTACAAGATGAATCCCCCCAATGCCCAGCATAGTGGTCCCTGGCATACCAACAAGTATGTGAGCTCCGACAGCCATCCCACCCACGAAAGCTTCGACCTGTTTCACGCCTACGCTTATAGCTGCAACGTAACGCTATCGGAGCTCGGGCTGCGCGTCGGCCCTCAGGCTTACGAGGATTATGCCCGCCGCTTCGGCCTGGGAAGCCGGATTCCGTTTGAGTTACCGACGGAGATCAGCCGCCTGTTCGTGCGCCCGGATTTCTTCACAGGAGACGAGCGGTTCTACGCTCTGGCCTCCACCTCCATGGGGCAGGGAGAACTCTCCGTCAGTCCGCTGCAGATGGCTCTCGTGGCCGCGGCGATCGCTAACGGCGGAGTCATCGAAAAGCCCCATCTCCTGGCCGAGGTGCGCCGGCCCGATGGCACGGTGCTGGAGCGGGCCAGGCCGGAGCCTTGGCGAACCGCCGTGAATCGCAGTACGGCCGATCTGGTGCGCGACGCCATGGTCGTGGGGGTGAACGACGGCTGGGCCAACGGCGCCGCTCTGAAAGACGCGCAGGTCGCCGGGAAGACGGGAACGGCGGAGATAAGCGGCGAGGGCCAGCCGCATAGCTGGTTTATCGGCTTCGCCCCGGCCAACGACCCCAAGATAGCCGTGGCCCTGATCAAGGAGTATGCCGGTTTCAGCTCGGTTCAGGCCGCCCCCGCGGCTAAGGGCATCTTCGAGTCTGCCCTCAAGAAGATACCGTGACCCTATCTTAGGCTCTTCCTCATAGTTATACTATTCCTTTTCAACATTCGCGTTGTCCGCGAGAATCATGCTGCCAGAGCAGCCTGAGGGAATGCCTCGAAACGGAAACCGAGAGCGGCAGACATTAGCCTCCAGCCACGGGCGGTGACGCGATACATGCGGGAG
>JACPQF010000047.1 GCA_016190625.1 Chloroflexota bacterium
CTCGCGGGCTCTCAATCCACTTGCCCGCCACGCGTTCGCGCTGGGTCCAGGTCTCCTCCGTGCGCAGGACTCGAAGGGGGGACTGGATGGAGTCGGTGGTGAAGCCCTCTTGGTCCCAGTAGCAGATGTGGCGGCCATTCTCCGCTTTGCGGACCAGGTCCGGCTCTCCCGTAAGAAGCGCCTTGGCGTCGGCCAGAAACGCCGGGTTGTTGTCTTTGAGGACGGCCATGAGGTGCTTGCCGTGCTTGCGGCAGAGATCGAAGAGGGGTCCTTCCCAGTAGAGGGCGTCGCCTTGGATGGCGTCGAAGAAGCGCCCGTAACGGCCCATGAGGCGCTCAGTCAGACGCCTGGCGGCGACGATCTCGCCCTCGCCTGGCTTAATCATCTCGACATCGAGCACGACAGGCAGATGGAAACCCACGAGATGGGCCACAACGCCGCGATGGTAGTACTCAGTGACTTGTCTCTCCTTGCCCTTCTTGCCGATGACTATCTGTCGCTGGCAGCAACGATCGCAATGGCGTTTTCTACTGGAAAAAACTCGTGACCATCGAGGGATACGAACCGCAGAGGCCAAGGGCTCTTGTCCAAGACCTTGTTTCGCCTTAGGCGGTGATTGACGCTCGAGAGCATGTCCCGCAGTTGCTCAGGATGAATCAGCGCACCGACCTCGCCAATACGGTCGGCGCTGGGCTTGCGCTTCCCCACGATCCTCTCCCAGCGGCCCGGCACGCGCAACTGGCCTTCCATCGCATTGAGGCTTTGCAGGCGTGTTACAAACATCATGAAGGCGCTGAGGAAAACAGCGGAGGTGGGAATCTGGGGCTTCCGGCGCGTATCGCTCAACTGCTTTATCTGCGCACCCAAGCCTAAGACCTTTTCTACGTACCGACAGAATCGGGCCATCATGAGCGAGACCGCTCTTTGCGCTGGGCCTTCTGCTGGGCAAAACGTTCCAGAGATGCTTGCGACATTTCCTCGATCAGCGCCTCTGCTTTTCTCAGGTTCTCCACCAGAGCGCGGGCCAGAGCCTCTAGCTCCGGCGGAACATAGAGCATCTTTCGCGTTTTGCCGACACGGGTGGCCAGGTAGAAAGAAACATGCTTCTCTCCTTTGGCGCACTTGCACTCCTTCTTTCCGCACGTGCGAGCCATGCTGACGAGGCTAGCGCGGGCAAGGGGATTGTCGGCAGCGAGGAGTTGGATCAAACGCGAACGTGCGGCTCGGTCCTTTGCGGGGAGTTGAGAGTGGTGGGTCACGGGGGGCCTCCTTACAATCTGACATGCTATACTATATCAGATAATGCCGGAAAGTCAAGACATTTCTTCAATGCGAATTTGGTCAGTCATTCTGCATACCAGCAGATCACAGATTTACGAGGGATCAGAGGGCGTCAACAAGAAAAGTTGCGCAATCGCTGTTTGGGCCAGGCCCAATCTCCGCTTCCGCTGCGGAATCCTCGCTCTTGGAGGACTCTGAACGCACCGGGTGGCATGGAGGCAGGTGCACCCGGAGAAGGGATGGTTAGGAGCTTCTGTTCAAGGTCTGGTCGCAGCGGATCGCCGAGGACGGCTACATGCCAGATGTGGTCTAGCTGCGGATGGGAGACCGAGAGATCGCAGTCGGGGTATGGAAGATGGCTTGCTGGGCCTCGAAATAGGCTCGCCCAGCCGACTCCTGGCCGGGAAAGCGAGCAGATTGGTGGTAGGCGTAAGGCTCCTCTTCCTTGCCCTATTTGCCCTCCCGATGTTCCGGTGATGACAGCATCCGTGAGCGACCATGTTGTAGTCAGCCGGTTGGTCCATTCAGAAGAGCTTGACTAGCTTCAGGATGTCCCAATCTTTCCAATCCTTGATGCACTCCAGCTTGATCATATGGTGATCGGAGTTGGAGTTTCTCGCTGGCTTGCCACCATGCTTTGCCCGACACCTCGATCAACTTCCGTGATCCAGAGCGCTGCTTGTTATTCTCGTTCATTCTGAATGAGTCTCCTGTATCGGCCTGGCACGATTATACGCCAAAGTAGAGTGGCGGCCAAGTGATTGCGGCGATTCTTCCCGAAATGTGCTAAAATAGGTCGATGGAACGAGAAGGAGTGAACCCCATGAGCATCAAGAAGGCGAGCACAAAGAAGACAGCGACTAGCAAAACCCCGAAGGAACTTCCGGTGTTTACGGAGAAAGCAGGGTTGTTCAAGATCGCCGGTATCGGCAAAAGCAAGCAACCCGGTGGATTCTCCTGGCGAAAGCACGAGATCCCGCTATAGTCTATGGAGCGCGTGCCGAGGTCGATCAACGAGCGGAGGGTTTTCGTTGATACCTCCGCTTTTCTTGCTGTTGTCGCCTCGGATGATGACTTCCACCGACAGGCCCTAAGTATTATCGGGCACTGTGCTCGGGAGCGTTATTCTCTTATTACCACGCGCTTCGTCATTGTGGAGACCTATGGCGGACTTATCAGAACAGTAGGAACCAGAGAAGCCCGCGCCTTTCTCCGCACCGGGTTGGAAGAGATTGCCGTTGAACCGGTGAACGATGCTGACTTGAAACGGGCAGAGATGATTCTCTTTCAATACGAAGACAAGGATTACTCCTATTGTGATGCCATCAGTTTTGCCGTCATGGAGCGTCTACACTTAAGGTTGGCTTTTGCCTTTGACGGCCATTTCCGGCAACATGGATACTCCACTCCGCTTGTTCGGCAGGACTGGCCCTAATCACCGAGGACGCCACATGCAAGATGTGGTCTGGCTGCAGACGGAAGACCGAGAGATCGCAGTCGGGGTTCTTGAAGATGACTTGCTGATTTGCGTCTAAGTGGGCGGCAAAATGGCACCCCCGTCTAGCCGCGGCCTGCTTCTCGGACGAGGCTTGTGCAGCTCATCCAGTACCCGGCCCAAAGGGCAAACAGGAATGACGTAAACCGGCAGACGTGCACATGCTTGGTGGATTCCAGACCAGTAATCAAGGGAGCATGCGAAATCAAGAGAAGGGGCGCTACCTGACGGGTGTGGTCGAGCTATCGATGCACCATGCAGATCGCTGTGTGCCGGCGGGTATGAAACGATGAAGGCGACCACGGCCGCGAGAGGCGAGACACGATAGAGCTGCTGGAAAAGCCTTCAAAAGAGGCGTAAAAGCTCCCAGAGGTCGAGCAGAATCCCCTTGACTCCTGCACTCGACTTCGACTATGATGCCGGGAAAATCGTGGCACTGAGCAGGCAGAGGGGAGGAATTGTAGAGATTCAGACAGCGAGGAGACCCGGCACGGTCGCGACCATCATTCAGATGGCGAACCCGGTGTTCATCGTTGTGGCCGTTTGTTTGCCCATCGGGGCGCTCGTGGCGGCCCAAATCTCTGGCGTGCCGGTACTGGTGAACTACGTTCACGTCATGACGGGCGTGCTGTGGACGGGGATCGACCTGTTCATGGGCTTCGTTCTCGGCCCGGTTCTGGGCATGATGGAACCGAGGGAACGGGTGGCCGTGTTCAAGCGATTGATTCCTCGAATGACCTTCCTCATGCCGGTGCTGGCGGGCGTCACCTCCACGGCCGGAATCCAGTTAGCCCAGCAAATGGGCTCGTTTTCGCTCGACCGACCGTGGACCGTCGCCGCCCTCGTGATCGTAGCCGTGCTCACGGTTCAGGGCTTTGGCGTGCTCTTGCCGAACGAGATCCGCATCTTCCAGCAACTGCTGTCCCCCACGCCCGATACCGAGAAGGTCTCGCTGCTGGGCATGAGGAACGCGCGGCTCGGCGGGATTCAAGGCGTGCTGCAACTGGCCATCATCTTCGTCATGGCAATGATGGCCTTCAACAGGTAGTAAGGCAAGGAAAACGAGGCGCTGGGCTGGCGTTGTAGCCTACCAGCCCATATGCCAATGCTACCTATGGGGTTTGTGGCGGTCGGCGTCTGCGGCGGTGCCGGCCAGGTAGTCATCGCCCTTCCTGACGGGATGCATCGCCACCCGATAGATCTTGTCGGCGATCTCCTCGACGGCTACGCCGGGGTCGTGGACGGTGACCACCACCGGGCAGGGTGTGAAGTCGCCCTTATAGTCGAACTCGAGACTGAACCTCTTGTCGTCTGCCAGACGATAACCTATCGTCGTAGTTCAGCCCAGACATCACAACCCATCGACGATTAGGTCGATCTTCGTGTCTTGCGCCACGTTAGGCCACCCTCTTGATCGTGGCCACCCACTCCCTGGGGGCCTCCTCGTGGGATTCCCAGTCGAACTGCCCTTCCCTCTCAATCATGAACTGGTAGCGCAGGGGCCGCGGGTCGTGGTCGTTGACGAGCTTGAGAGCCTCGCCCGGGGTGAGGCCGTCGAAGATCTCGAAGATCTTGGGGTGGCGCTCCCAAGGCGGCATTTGCCGAACGTCCAACACTACAACTTTGTCTTCGCTCATTTTCTTCCTCCCTCTTGGCTAGTAATGCGCCGAGCTATCGATCGCCGGGCCAAGAATGGTATCTTGACTGCGTGCCTTTACTTTACCTTTGTATGGGAGGACCTGTCTGTGACTTTAGTGCGTCGTTCCGCGGGTCCCGCGCCCTTCGGGCGCCGAAATACCTCTTAAGAAATGTTTCTTGGCGCCTTCGGGCGCCGAAAAACATTGATTTCTTGCTATGCTGCCGTCCTTCGGCTGCAGGACGGGGCAGAACGATGTCTTGGCTACCGCATTTGAGGAATGACACACCTCGGTCGTGAAAAGGAGGGAATCACAAGGATCGTGGCATTGGAGTGGGTCGTCAGGATTGCACGCGACGGGCAACTACGACCCGACGATGGCTGTAGTCATGGATCTCGCGATAGAAGGTGCCCTCGCAGGTAATCAAGGTGATGATGTCCCTCGTCGAAGGGGCGAGGATCTTTTCGCCAGGTGCGCTGGCGGCGAGATAGCGGGTGGTGCTCTCGACCTCGTAGATCAGCTCCGAGCCGTCCGACAGGTAGATGCGGGCCTTGTCGCCGAGTTTTAGGCTGCTGAGATACCAGAACACGGCGCCGCGCGGCGCGGGCAGGGACCAGTCCAGGTGGCCGGAGAGAACGGCGTTCCCGCCGGTGCCGGGCCTGGCGCTGCCATTGGTCCACGCTACCTCGTCCGGCCCGCGCGGTTCCTCCACAGTGCCGTCCGGCGTGACCCCTACCTCGGTTACCGGCGCGTCGACGTCGATGGCGGGAATAACGATGCGGACAGGAGAGGGGGCAGGGGTGGGCGTGGGCGCCGGCGTCGAAGTCGGCGCGATGGCGACGGTCATCTCCTGCGACGCCGTCGGCTCAGGAGACGGTACGATCGGAGCGGTGTAGTCGAGAACCTGGCCCGGGGCAGGCAGCCGGGAAACGAGGAGAATGAAGACGATGACCGCCAGGGTGAGGCCGGGGATTGCCGCCTTTCCGGCGGAGAACGCGCTCATCTGCCATCAGAGGCTAAAGAGAAGTTGGAAACGAAGCCTAAATCGCTGACCGGCCAGTAGGAAATCCAGGCCTTGCCCACGATGTTGTTGCGAGGCACCATGCCCCAAATATGTGAATCGCTGCTGTTATTCCGGTTATCGCCGAGGACAAAAAAGTTGTCGGGAGGCACCTTCTCCGGGCCGTAAGGGTAGTTGGGCCGCTCAGCGGTGTACGGCTCCTGCGATTCCTCGCCGTTGACCAGTATCTTCCCGTTCCTGATCTCCACCGTCTCACCCGGAACGGCGATCACCCGCTTTATGAAATCCCGGCTGGGGTCCTTGGGATAACGGAAGACGACGATGTCCCCTTTCTCGGGTGGATGGAACAGGAAGAAGGTTTGCTTGTTCTGGAGATTGAACGCGGGCAGAGCCTTGCTTATCTCCGACATATCCATGCTGAAGTACACTAGCTTGTTCACCAGGAGGTACTGGCCTGTGTGGAGAGTGGGCTCCATGCTGGCACCCTCGACCTTGAAGTTCTGCACCACTGCCCGGACGGCCAGAAAGATCAGCAGGGTTAGAATAATAGTTTCGAGTATCTCGCGAACGGCAGATCTCATGTTTAGGGCGTTTCTCCCGCTGACCGGAGCTTCCTCGACAGCCACTTGGCACTCCTGACCATCACTACGGCGCTATTATACTCTATCGGCGCGTCCAATTCCAGCTTGGCCAGGTGGAAATCGATGAGTTTGATCACATCCTGTGCCTGCTGGCAAAACGGTTACCAAGAATTATGCCAGTGAGGCGAGCAGATGGGTCTGGCATGATTCATGCTCGCCCGCTCCGTAGGGGCGACAGACGCGGGTTAGGTGGCCTTACCCCTGTTCGCCCCTATTGCTCGAACCTTTTCGGCTACATTGAGGTTAGGCCATCGCCAGCGCCGCCGCGACCAGCCCGATCACCGGTAGGGGCGGATCCTTCGGCGGAAGGATTCGCCCCGACAGAATGGATCGCCCGGGATGGACACCGACGTCTGATCGTACGCTTGACAGTAGAAGCGACTCTGCCTATAATCTCGTCTCTAGAGCACCCTCTCGGAGGTCAATCGCTATGCCCAGAGGCAGGCCCAGCCCAACCATCAAGAAGCCAGGAATAACTGGCGCCAATGAGCTACCCATCGACGGATTACCCGGCAGCGGCCTCGACGACCTCGATGGCGAAATGGAAACGGCCGGAGAAGAGGCAGAAGGCAGCCAGGCCGAGGATGACACGGGTGACGAAGAGCCGGTCGCCCAGGAGCTCGAGGAATGGAAGGCCGAGGCGGCCCTCATCGAGGAAGAGGTCGAGCTGCTTGTCGAGACGATGGCCGAAGGGGATCGCGAGGCGGTGGACGACCCCGTCCGGATGTATCTCCGAGAGATCGGCCGCGTGCCTTTGCTTCACGGCAGCGAAGAGGTGGCTCTGGCCAAGCTGATTGAAAAGGGCAAGTCAGCAGCAGACAAGCAGGCGAACCCTATCACGCCCTTGGACGAGAAGCTCAGGCTAGAGATCGACATCCTGAACGGGGAAGAAGCGCGAAAGCGGCTGACCGAGGCCAACCTGCGCCTGGTGGTGAGCGTGGCCAAGAAGTACGTCGGCCGGGGAATGATGCTTCTGGACCTGATTCAAGAGGGGAACATCGGTCTGGCCCGCGCCGTCGACAAGTTCGACTATAGCCGCGGCTTCAAGTTCAGCACTTACGCTACCTGGTGGATACGTCAGGCCATCACACGGGCCATTGCCGATCAAGCTCGTACGATACGCATACCCGTGCACATGGTAGAGACCATAAACAACCTGACCAGGGTCTCCCGCCGGCTGCTCCAGGAGTTCGGCCGCGAGCCCTCGCCGGAGGAGATCGCCCGCGAGATGCTGGTTACACCGTCCAAGGTGCGTGAGATCATCAAGGCTGCCCAGAAGCCGGTATCGCTAGAGATGCCCGTGGGCGAGGAGGAGGACAGCTTCCTCGGCGATTTCATCGAGGACAGGGAAGCGGTTGCTCCGGTCGACGCGGCATCTCATCAGCTCTTGAAGGAGCAGGTTCAGGCCGTACTGGGGTCGCTGACCCATAGAGAGCGCAAGGTGCTCATCCTTCGCTTCGGTTTGGAAAACGGCCGCACCCGCACCCTTGAAGAGGTCGGCGAGGAATTTGGCGTGACTCGCGAGCGCATCAGACAGATCGAGGCCAAGGCCCTGCGCAAGCTGCGCCACCCCAGTCGCAGCAAGAAGCTGAAGGACTATCTCGACTAACGACCGCCGCTGCAAAGGACGATTCGGCCGCCCCTGTCGCTGTGGTACTCGTACTGTCTGGCTCCGTCGTGCAGGACGATCCGGTAGCCGGGCGTTATGACCTGAGCGTAGAACTTCCCCGGCTCGGGACAGCCAAGGCTGGCATCGCGCCACTGCACCTCCTCTACCGAGACCAGCGATAACTTATCCGTCGGATTGCCGGTTCGCCCAGCCAGGTCCCTCTTGGCCGCCGTGACAGCCTCCTGCGCCCCGGGTGGCACCGTGGGCTCCGGACTGGGCGAGCTGAGCGGACTCCGTTCGCCGCCATTGGGAGCCCCCGTTGGGGTCGCGCAGGCGACGAGAAGCCAAGCGATAAACGCAGTCGTTAGCGTCAGGAAGACCTTCTTAAGCACGGTAAACTCCATTCTTCTGGGAGACTTGCCACAACGGTGGGGAAACCCTCACCCTACCCTCTCCCTTTTTCGAAAGGGAGAGGGGACAAGCCCCCCACGCCGGTGGTAACGGTGCGATCCCCTCTCCTACCGTCCTTCTCTGGAAGGAGGAGAGGGCGAGGGTGAGGGACCTCCCCGTCGGGCGCACTATGCACCTTCGAGGCAGGGACTCATTGCCGTCTTCCCCGGCCCCGTCTCTCCACTCTGGGCGCCAGAAAGCCCGCCATGAATAGGATCGCTATGACGCACACCAGAGCAATTTCGGCTGTCCGAAACCCCGTCAGGCCCGGTGCCCGCGAGAGGCCAGGCTTTTCAGCCGGGGACGCCGGCCTGGTCTCCGCCTCGGTCCGCCCGACGCCCTCGCCGTCTCTAGACGGCGGCGAAGCAGAGAGTGGGGCCTGAGGGGCGAACTGGCTCGTCGTCGCCGAGTCTGACGGCGCCGCCTTGTTGGGAACAGGCGTCAGGGATTGCGCTGGCGCTGACTGCGACCTAGCGCTGGGAGGCGCCGCCCCGCCGGTCGCCTCATTCTCCGGCGCGCTGGCCCTCATCCCCGCCGGTCCAGGAGCCCCGGGCGGCGCCGCTGGTGAGGCCCTGAGGGCAAATGACGACAGGCCATCGCCGGCGAGGACGATAAGCAGCAGAGCGGCCGCCAGCGCGGTCGACCAGCGCATTACGCCCTGAAACTTTAGCCTCGGCCTGATATCCTGCTGCGGGCGAAGGACGAACGACCGCGGCGCCTCCACCATCGGCGTGAGGTGTAACAAACCAACCGTCGCTCGCAGCGATTCCAGCTCGTGCTGGCAGGCCTCGCAGGCCTGGAGGTGCGCCTCCAGCTTGGCCTGCTGCGAGTGGTTGAGTTGCCGGTCCATGTATGGCGAGAGGAGCTCTCGCGTTTGGTTGCAGTCGGTTCTTCCAAACATCCTGATCTATAGACGGTACGGATGCGGCAGAAGTTCCCTGCGCTCGAGCAGGAAATCCCGCATTCGCGCTCTCCCCCGACTTAGCCTCGATTTCACCGTGCCCAGTGAAGAATTGGTTATCGTCGCGATCTCCTCGTAGCTGTGCCCTTGAACGTCCGATAGGACGACGGCGACCCGCTGGTCAAACGGCAGTACGGATAGGCCCGACTGGATCGCTTGCGCCAGCTCCTGGCGGAGCGCGTGGTCTTCCGGCGACTCCTCGTGGTCGGGGAAATCGACGGGATTCTCCGGGTCATCCATTAGAGAGTCCAGCGAGGTCGTGGGCCTCCTCTTGTACGCTCGCAATTGATCGTGGCAGGCGTTGGTAGCGATGCGAAGAAGCCATGCCTTGAAATTGCCGTCTCTAAACTTGCCGATGCCCTGAAAGGCGGAGACGAAGGTCTCCTGCGTCGCGTCCGCTGCCCCTTCGGGGTTCCCCAGCAGGCGCAAGGACAGGTTGTAGACCCTGCTCTGGTAGACCTCCACCAGACAGTTGAAGGCTTGGACATCTCCTGACTTACTGCCACGTACGAGAGCTTGTTCATCCATAAAAAGTAAACTTGACCGTTTCGACAATTGGGGATTATACTTAACAGTTCTTTAAACCCATTATACCAGAGTTATTCTGGAGTTCCAATTTCCATGCCGACCTGCTGCCAGCTTGGCATGATTCTTGTAGCGCAGTTCTGATATGCGCTGAACGTCAGCCTGAACGACGAGGAGAGAGGGGTCAGGAGGCCTAAAACGTTGGCAAGCCATGGAAGGAGGGGCAGAATGCAGATAGCAGTGTTGACAGGAGGAGGAGACTGTCCTGGGCTGAACGCTGCGATTCGGGCTGTCGTTCGCCGGGCGCTCGACTACAACTACGAAGTTCTGGGCGTCCACAAAGGATGGGCTGGCCTGCTAAATGAGGGGGACGCAGAGGCGCTGACCGCCAAAACTATCTCGGGCATCCTACCGGTCGGTGGCACTATGCTCAGCACCTCCCGGACCAATCCCATGCGGGACGAAAGACATATGCACTCTGTCATGCGCAATATCGAGAAACTTGGCATCGACGCTTTGGTGGCCATCGGCGGGGATGACACCCTTAGTGTAGCCTATTCTCTTCACCAGCGTGGCGTCCATGTGGTCGGCGTGCCGAAGACGATGGATAATGATATATCCGAAACCGACTACTGCATCGGCTTCGATTCGGCCGTGACCACCGTTGTGGATGCTCTTGACAAACTTCACACTACCGCCAGCGCTCACCATCGGGTGATGGTCGTAGAAGTCATGGGCCGCGATGCGGGCTGGGTGGCCACCTTTGGCGGCCTAGCCGGTGGCGCCGATTACATCTTGATTCCCGAGCAGCCCGCTAGCATCGACTCCATCTGCCAGCATTTAGCCAACCGTAGGGCACTCGGCAAGTCCTTTAGCATCATCGTGGTCGCCGAGGGAGCAATACTGACCGACGTGGAAGCCCCGGTGGACTTGCGGGAGAAGGACGCCTTTGGCCACGTGAGATTAGATAGACGGGCGATTGGCGAGATTGCCGCTCGCGAGATAGAGAGGCGGACGGGGTTTGAAGCGCGCGCTACGGTGCTGGGCCATCTCCAGCGAGGCGGTTCGCCATCGGTGTTCGACAGAGTCCTCGCCACCAGGCTCGGCGTGGCTGCCGTCGATTATGTTCGTGATGGCAAGTTCGGCCACATGCCAGCGTTGAAAGGCAATCGGGTCGTCCCCGTGCTCCTCAAGGACGCCATCGCCCAAACCCGGACAGTGGACGGGGACCTATACGAGCTGGCAAAGGTATTCTTCTAGGCTTTCTCGAAGAACCTTCCCACGCTGCGATACCTCTCATACCGGCGCGCGAGGAGGTCGGCCTGGGCGATCTCGCAAAGCTCAGCCAGGCTTTCTGCCACGTACTCTCCCGCTCGCTCTATCGTGGCTCTGGGATCGACCTGCGCGCCCCCGGCAGGTTCAGGCACAACCCGATCGATCAAGCCCAGCGCCATAAGGTCGCCTGCCGTTATCCGCATGGCCTCGGCGGCCTCGGGAGCGTGGGAGGTGTCATGCCAGAGGATGGAGGCGCAGCCCTCGGGGGAGACTACAGAAAAGTAAGCGTGCTCCAGCATGATAACCCTGTCGGCGACGCCAATGGCCAGTGCTCCCCCGCTGTTGGCCTCGCCGATGACCAGCGCCACGATGGGCACCTTGAGTTTGGCCATCGCGTACAGGTTCTCGGCGATCACCTGGGCCTGGCCGTATTGTTCTGCGTGCACATCGGGACTGGCCCCTGGCGTGTCGAGGAGGGTGATTACGGGGAAGCCAAACTTCTCCGCCTGCTGCATGAGGCGGCGCCCTTTGCGAAAGCCCTCCGGTGCGGGCATGCCAAAGTTCCGCTCCAGCTTCTCTTTGGTATCGCGGCCCTTCTGTTGGCCGACGATCATCACCGTTCGGCCGGCGAACCGCGCCACTCCGCCGACGATGGCCTTGTCATCGCCGAGGCAGCGATCCCCGTGCAGTTCGACGAATTCCTCAGTCATCCCCCGGATGAAGTCGAGGCTGAAGGGACGCTGAGGATGGCGAGCGATCTTAACCCGCTCCCAGGCGCTAAGCACCTTATTGCTAAGCTGGACCAATGGGACCTCCTTCGGCCGGTTAGCCGATGCGACGCCAATTATAGCACACAGGATAGATAGCCGGCCTTCAGCGTCCGTTGAACACCGGGGTTCGCTTCTCTGACCACGCCTTCCTCGCCTCCTTCGAGTCCTCGGAGGCGAACAGGATGCCCGACGCGTTGGCGCAGAGGTCCTGCACGGTCTTAAGATCGACGTCGAGGGCCCGACGCATGATCCGCTTGTTGATCCACTGCACCAGCGGCGGGCTTGCGACGATCTTCTGGCAAAGGGAGCGGGTTTCTGCTTTCAATTGATCGGCTGGCACGAGGTGATTGAGAATGCCCCAGCGGTAAGCCTCCTCGGCCTTCAAGAAGCCGCCGGTGAAGGCCAGCTCGAGGGCCCGTCCCAGCCCGGCCAGCTTGGGCAGGAAGTAGCTGCCGCCGTTCTCGATTATCTGCCCCACATTTTGGTAGGTAAAGAAGCGGGTCCACTCGCAGCCCATGCGGATGTCGCAGCGAAGGGCGATGTCCATGCCTATGCCCACGGCAGCGCCATTGATCATGGCGATGGTTGGCTTCCTGGTCTCCGAGATGGCGTCGATGTGGATGTGAAAGTGCTTGAGAAACTTTTGGCGGCTGGCATCCGGCTTCTCACTGCGGTTCAGCACCACCTTGTAGCCAGTCTTCAGATCCAGGCCGGCGCAGAAAGCCTTGCCCACGCCAGTTATCACTATGACTCGAACCCGGGGATCGGCATCCCCTGCTCGCAGGTATTCGCCCAGCTTGGTAATGGTGTCGGGAACGAACAATGCGTTCTGCCTCTCGGGGCGATTGAACTTGATCCAGAGGATTCCCGAATCCTCTACCTCGTAAAGCAGCTCGTTTACTACTTCCAGCGCCATGCGTCACCTCCAATACGGCAGCCGTCGGCAATCAGCCGTCAGCCGTCAGCTTCTTGTGGTGATCATAGGGCAAACTTGCTTCCGTAGTCAACAGCACTGGCACGGCTGTAGTTCAGGTGTCCCGCGTCAGCTTGGTAGGAATCGTTCAATTGCTTGGTACACTGAAACGACGTGAGAGTTTCGTTCAGGACGGTGAGGCTTTGGCCGGCTCTAGCCTGTAACCCCAGATAGACCTGATGGCTTGCCTCAGTCAACCGGCTAAAGCCTCACTGTCCGAGGAGTCTATGGCTTTCTGCCAGCGCGAAAATCTCATACGCACTCGGTGGCACGGTGGCTCGCTGCAATTGACTTGGCTTCGCCAGTATGCTAAATTAGTGCTGGCGGAGCCAGTTCCATAATGGGAAGGCGTCCTACCATGAAAAACCTTACCGACCTGTTGACCGCGTTTGTTGGGTCCAGACAGGAGGAAGAAGCAAGCGATATGCCGTCATCTTGCCCCTCGTGCAAGGCGGAAATTGGCGAATCGGAGAAATACAGGCGGCTTAAGGTCTGCGAGGTCTGCGGACATCATTTTAGCCTATCCGCACGGGAACGAATCGAGCTGCTAGTGGACCCTGGCTCCTTCAAGGAGACAAACCGCTCGCTCACCTCCGTCGACCCGCTGTCCTTTTCTGATCGTATTCCCTACCGGGCGCGCCTCAAGGAGGCGCAAAAGAAGACCGGACTCACCGATGCCGTCGTCACGGGAACCTGCCACGTGGCTGGAATTCCGGCGGTGATCGCCGTCCTCGACTTCGAGTTTCTCGGCGGCAGCATGGGCTCGGTAGTGGGAGAGAAGATCGCCCGTGCCTTCGAGCTGGCGGTTAAGAAGAAGCTCCCCATTGTGACGGTAGCGACCAGCGGCGGCGCTAGAATGCAGGAGGGAATGCTCTCCCTCATGCAGATGGCCAAGACGGCCGCCGCCGTGAAGCGCCTCCACGTTGCCAAGCTTCCCTTCGTGTCGATTCTGGCCAATCCAACCACCGGCGGCATCTACGCCAGCTTCGCCAATCTGGCCGACATCATCGTGGCCGAGCCCAAAGCGCTGATCGGGTTCGCCGGTCCCCGGGTGATCGAGCAAACAATGGGCAATAAGCTGCCCGCCGGCTCGCATACGGCCGAGTTTCTCCTCGCCCACGGCATGGTGGACATGTTGGTGGAGCGGGGCAAGCATCGCCACCTCATCGTCACGCTGCTCGACCTCCTCGGCGCCCAGTACCGGTTGACCCGAGGCAAGAGGACGGACCGCTACGAGATTCCGGAGCAGCCGCGCGAGTCGGTTTGGGACACCGTGCAGATAGCCCGCCATACCCAGAGACCAACTTCGCTCGACTACATCTCGCGAATGATGTCGAGCTTTGTGGAACTGCACGGAGACCGTCTGTTTGGGGACGACGGCGCAGTCGTATGCGGCCTGGCCGACCTCAGCGGCGAGGCCGTCGTGGTGGTGGGACAAGAGCGGGGCCATGGCGAGGAGGACGTGAAGCGTAATCAGGGCAGGGCCTACCCCGAAGGTTATCGCAAGGCCCAGCGGGCCATGAACCTGGCTGCCAAGTTCGGTCTGCCTGTGATCACCTTCGTCGATACTCCCGGCGCCTATCCTGGTCTGGAATCGGAGGAGCGGGGCATTGCGATGTCCCTGGCATCGAGCCTGGCGCTGATGTCGGACTTGCCCACGCCGATCCTCTCGGCGATCATCGGCGAAGGTGGTAGCGGGGGAGCGCTGGCGCTGGGGCTGGCCGATCGCGTCTATATGCTCGAAAACGCCATCTACTCGGTCATCGCACCGGAAGGCGCTGCGGCGATCCTCTATCGCGATGCGGCCAAGGCGCCGGAAGTGGCGCCGGCCTTGAAGATGACCGCCTACGACTGCAAGCTTCTCGGTGTGGTGGACATGGTCGTGCCGGAGCCGCCGGGCGGCACTCATCTCGATCACGACGGCGCGGCCAGGCAGCTCAAGACGCATCTTCTGGATGGCCTTCTCGACCTGCGGAAGTCCTCGCCCCAGAATCTCGTCAAGGCCCGTTACGAGAAGTACCGCCGCATTGGCGAGTACAACTCCTACTTCCGGAGCGCGGTTGCCAGAGAGATATCCGTCATCCAAGAGGGATTCCAGCACACGGTCGAGCAGATAAGAGAGCGGCTGCCACGTCGCGGGGGGGACGAGGAGGGCGAAGATGAACAAAAGGCATGATGGGAGAAGCCAATGTCAGCCCTGACTGAGCTTTGCCAAAGAATCAGCGGCTGCAGCGCCTGCGGCCTGGCGAGGCAACGAAAGAGGGTAGTGCCGGGAGAGGGAGCAGAGAACGCCAAGATCGTCTTCATCGGCGAGGCACCCGGACAGCAAGAGGACATCCAAGGCCGTCCGTTTGTCGGACCGGCAGGCCAGTTCCTCGACGAATTGCTTGTCTCCGCGGGCCTGAGACGGAGCGAAGTGTATATTTGCAACGTCATCAAGTGTCGCCCGCCGCAAAACCGCGATCCGTTGCCGTCCGAGATTCAGGCTTGCGAGAGCTGGCTGAACCTCCAGCTCGAGCTGGTCAAGCCGAGGATGGTCGTCACTCTTGGGCGATATTCGATGGCCAAATACTTTCCCCAGCAGTCCATCAGCAAAATCCACGGTAGGGTCAAGCGCCAAGATGGAATCCTCTATTTCCCCATGTATCATCCGGCAGCCGCCCTGCACCAGCAAAGCCTGCGACAGGTAGTCGAGCAGGACATGTTGAAGATCCCACGGTTGCTGGCCGAGATCGACGGGGTCGAAGAGGAACAGCAGGAGATCAAGCCCCAACAACTGACTCTGTTCTAGAATGAGACTATCATGAAAAACAAAGTGAGAGTAATTCCCCTGGGGGGACTTGGCGAGATAGGGAAAAACATGATGGCGATCGAGACCGAGGAAGATCTCATCGTCATCGACGCCGGTCTAATGTTTCCCGAAGAGGAGATGCTGGGCATCGACCTGGTGATACCTGACGTATCCTATTTGCTAGAGAAAGCCGACAAGCTTCGGGGTATCATCATTACCCACGGGCACGAAGACCATACGGGCGCCCTGCCCTACGTTCTTCGCCAGATAAACGTCCCCGTATACGGCACCCGGCTGACGCAGGGACTCGTAACGGTCAAGCTGAAGGAGCACAAGCTCGCCGATAACGCTCAGTTGAATGTCATCCAGCCGGGCGATCAGCTGGCCATTGGCTCACTCTACGTCGAGTTCTTCCGGGTGAACCACAGCATTCCAGATTCGGTTGGTGTGGCCGTCCGGACCCCGGCCGGCACAATTGTGCACAGCGGCGACTTCAAGTTCGACCACACGCCGGTAGACAACAAGCTCACCGATTTTGCCAAGCTCGCCCAGTTGGGGTCACAGGGAGTTCTTCTTCTGCTCTCGGATTCGACCTACGTGGAGAACCTCGGCTATACTCCCTCCGAGCAAGCCGTCAGCACTGCTCTCGACCGCATCATGGGAGAGGCGCCGGGCCGGGTCATCGTGGCCACTTTTGCCTCGCTAATCTCCCGAATCCAGCAGGTGATCGACGCGGCGACCAAGCACGATCGCAAGGTATTCGTAGTGGGGCGAAGCATGGTGAACAACGTCCAAATGGCCATCGAGCTGGGCTATCTCTCCCCGCCTCCAGGCATTCTCAGACGGGTCGACGAGCTGGGCAAGTTCCCGCCCGATCAGGTGGCGATCGTGACGACCGGAAGCCAGGGTGAGCCCACATCGGTCCTCGCCAGGATGGCCAATCGCGACCACCGGCATATTCGCATTCTTCCTGAGGACACCATCGTGATATCGGCAACGCCCATCCCCGGCAACGAAGAGCTGGTCAACCGCACTGTCGATAACCTGTTCAAGCAGGGCGCCACCGTGCTTTACAGCAGAATCGCCGGCGTCCACGTTCACGGCCACGGCAGTCAAGAGGAACTGAAGATGATGCTCAACCTCGTCAAGCCGCGGTTCTTCGCGCCCATCCACGGCGAGTACCGCCATCTGGTCCAGCACGCCAAGCTGGCCCAGTCGGTCGGCATTCCCGCCGAGAACACCTTCGTTCTGGAGAACGGCAGCGTGCTGGAGCTCTCGGCCAACACCGCCAAGGTGGTTGGCAAGGTGCAGGCGGGCTGCGTCTACGTCGACGGCCTGGGCGTGGGCGACATCGGCCAGGTAGTGCTGCGCGACCGGCAGGCCCTGGCTCAGGAGGGCATCGTCGTAGTCATCGTCGCCGTGGACAAGCAAACCGGCAAACTGGTGAGCAGGCCGGACATCGTCTCTCGCGGCTTCGTCTTCATGCGGGAGTCGGAGGAGTTGATCGAGCAGGCCAAGGATGTGGTGGCGGCGGCCCTCAACCACAAGGAGGATCATCTGGCCGAATGGGGATTCGTCAGCAGCAAGGTCAAAGATGCCCTCAGCAAGTTCCTCTACGAACAGACAAAACGACGTCCGATGGTTTTGCCAGTGGCGGTAGAAGTATAACGGGAAAAGGCGAAGGCGAGAGGGATTCCTTACCCCTCCGTTTGAGGCTGTGATGAAAACTAGGGCGAGGCCGACCGCGCGCAAGGCGGCAAAGAAGAAGCCTTGGCAAAAGAGGGCTTTCACACCCGACAGGGTTAAGAGCTACCTGGGCTATGCCCTCGCTCTTATGGCCGTGGCATTGCTCATCGTCGTGGCCGTCCGCTGGGGACCTCCACTGGCGGAGGGCTTCCTTGCCGGGGTGGTCAGTTTGTTTGGCGTGGGGGTGTTCTTGCTCCTCGCCGCGGCGCTGCTCGTTGGGCTGTACATGGCTGGCGGCGAGCGGCTGAGATCGCGATGGCGCCCTAAGACGTACGAGATCGTGGGCGCTGCCATTCTCGGGCTGTTCGTGTTCGGCCTTCTCGCCTTTGTAGGGCCGAACGAGGCTTCCCTTGGCGGCCAGACCCTGAAAAAGGTCGCGGCAGGCGGCGACCTAGGAACGCTGGTCCGCGGCTCGCCTGATTTCCTCGGCTTTCTCAGGGTGCTGGGTTTGGGCATCGTCGGCTTCGCCACTGTGACGCCGTCGGGAGCGAAAGCGGTTCTGGCGGCGCTGGCGAGGGGCAGCAGAGCTCTGGCCTCGCGCGGAGGAACGGCACTACGGGCCTGGTCCGCGAGGCGCCGTGAGGCGCGGGACAGGTCGCGAGCCGTGAACTCGCCGGGGAACGTGACAGGGCAGGCTGCTTCAATTGACGCTGCCGCGGAGGAGGATATCGTCTACGAGGTTCCCGCCCGGACCCTGGAAGCCAAGAAGGCGCGGGCGGAAACCGTGGCGCCTGCCCGCGCCGAAGCGACGAATATCGGGAGCGCACTCACGGCCATGCCGCCCATAGATTTGCTGGAGAAGGCCGCCACTGTCGACCTGAGCAAAGTTGACATAAAACAACGAGTGAAGCACATCGAAGACAAGCTGGCGGAGTACGGGGTAGACGCCAGGGTAGTGGAGGTAAACCAGGGCCCCGCTTTCACCCAGTTTGGCATCGAGCCAGGCTGGGACGTGAAGGTTCGCGAGGTGAAGGACAGAGACCTTGAGGGGCGGATAAAGTACGACAGGGATGGCAAGCCGCTGGTCCATCTGGAGGAGATCTCGCGCACGCGAGTGAAGGTTAGCCGCATCACGGCGCTAGCCAACGACCTCGCCATGGCTCTGGCCGCGCCCACCATCAGAATCGAGGCCCCCGTGCCGGGCAAGTCGATGGTGGGCATTGAAGTGCCCAACGTCTCGGCAGCGGTAGTCAGCCTCCGTTCGGTCATCGAAAGCCCGCCGTTTCAGCGAATGAAGCCCAGGTCCAAGCTGGCCCTCGCGCTCGGCCAGGGCGTGGAGGGCGACGCCGTGGCGGGCGACCTCGCCAAGATGCCCCACCTTCTGATCGCCGGCGCTACCGGCTCGGGCAAGTCCGTTTGCATAAACAGCATCATCACCTGTTTGCTGATGCACGCCAATCCGGAGGAAGTTCGACTGCTGATGGTCGACCCCAAGCGGGTCGAGCTGATCGCTTTCGAAGGCGTGCCCCATTTGGTTTGCCCGGTGGTGGTGGAGATGACCAGGGTGGTGGGGATATTGCGCTGGGTAGCCAAGGAGATGGACGAGCGCTACCGGCAATTCGCCGAGATCGGGGCGCGGAACATTCAGAGCTACAACGACAAGATGGCCAAAGCGGAGAAGAAGGGCCTGCCCTACCTGGTGGTGGTGATCGATGAGCTGGCCGACCTGATGATGCTCGCCGCCGACGAGGTGGAGAGGATTATCTGCCGGCTAGCGCAGTTGGCGAGGGCGACCGGCATCCATTTGGTCATCGCCACGCAGCGGCCCTCGGTGGACGTAGTGACCGGCCTCATAAAGGCCAACATCCCCACCCGTATCAGCTTCGCCGTTACTTCTCAAGTCGATTCCCGCACAATTCTCGACATGGGCGGCGCCGAGAAGCTCCTCGGTCGGGGCGATATGCTCTACATGCCTACCGACGCCGCCAAGCCCATTCGCCTGCAGGGCGCCTTCCTGTCCGATGCCGAGATCGAGACTCTGGTGGCCTGGTGGAAGAACCAGAGGCCGGCCAACTACATCGACGAGTTGGTGAACATGCCGGAATGGGCGGGAGAAGGTGCGTGGGAGGACAGCGACCCCAAGCTTGAGGAGGCCCGCAGGCTAGTCGAGCAGGGCACCCAGCCATCGGTATCGCTGCTGCAGCGGCGCCTGCGCGTTGGCTACAACCGGGCGAAGCGGATAATGGAACAGTTGCAGGACGAAGGGCTAGCCGACGAGGCAGGTGGGGAAGAAGGCTTCACTCGCTTCTCGACGTGAAACCTGACGGGGAGATTTAGGACGGCTATTCGGCGCATTCACCACGCATGGATCATGCTGGCCTTGGTCTTCTTGACCTTGGCCACTGCTGCTGCTGTCCGCTCGCTCCCGGGCGTTCTCATCATTCCCCTCGAACGCGAGTTCCCAACCTGGGACCGCGCCACCATATCTCTGGCGGTGTCGATCAACCTGCTCCTTTACGGTCTGTGCGGGCCCTTTGCCTCGTCCCTGGCAAACCGATTTGGCATGCGGCGGACGATGGTGACAGCCTTCTCTGCGCTCGGCGTTGCGGTCGGCCTGACTACCCTGATGCGCGAGGCTTGGCAACTGCAATTGCTGTGGGGCGTAGTCGTGGGAGCAGGAACAGGGGTTGCCGGAGCCTGGATGGCGGCGACCGTCAGCAGCCGGTGGTTCGTCAAGCATCAAGGCCTGGTGGGCGGCCTGCTTTTCACCGGATCGGCCACGGGCCAGATAGTCTTTCTGCCCCTGCTGGCCTCGGTCGTGGTGGCGATGGATTGGCGGGTGGCGTCGCTGATCGTCGCCGGCTTTGCTCTTCTCGTGGTTCCCCTCGCCGCCAAGTTCGTCTATAGCCACCCGCAGGAGATTGGCCTCCAGCCCTACGGTGCGCCGCCCGCGACGGACGGTAAGGCGGCCGAGCCGTTGGTCACGCCAAGGCCGGCGGGCAACCCGTTTGTGGCCGCGTTCAAGACCCTCCGACAATGCATTGGCAAGCGTGACTTTCTGTTGTTGAGCGGGACTTTCTTCGCCTGCGGGGCCAGCGCCAACGGGCTAATCGGCACCCACCTCATTCCGGCCTCGATGGAGCATGATATACCTGAAGTGGCGGCGGCTAGCTTGCTCAGCTTTATGGCCGTGCTTAACATCTGCGGCTCGATTGCTGCCGGCTGGCTCTCAGATCGTGTGGATTGTCGTTGGTTGTTGGGCTGTTACTACGGCTTGCGGGGCCTATCCCTTCTCTTTCTTCCTTTCATCTTTACGGCTGTCGATCCTTATCCCGGATTGATGGTGTTCGCCGCGTTCTACGGGCTGGAATGGGCGGCCACCGCCGTGCCGACCATGCGTCTCACAGCCGATATCTTTGGTAGGGCCAATGTGGGAACCATCTTCGCTTGGGTGACGGTGTCGCATCAGCTTGGGGCGGGGGCGGTCTCCTTGGGCGCGGGGATGCTGCGTACCTCCCTGGGCAATTATTCTGTAGCGTTCGTGATATCGGGGTTCATCTGCCTAATCGCCGCCGGCATGGCGCTGCTGATTCGGCGCCCGGCTGGCGGTGAGCCGGTGCCTGCCCCAGTCGCCGTGAGCGAGCGCCCGGGGGTCATCGTAGCGCCAGCGGCCAGGCGCTGAGACAACCTACTCCATCATCTTTCGGATCTCGATGATCTGGTCTCGGAGGAGAGCCGCTTTCTCGAACTCGAGGTTTTTAGCCGCCGCCTTCATTTGGGATTCGAGGTCTTTGACCAGGCGGAGCAGGCCGTCTCTCGGTATGTCCTGGGCGACCGTGTACTCGGCGCGAGCCTCGGCCACTTGGCGCACCCTATCGGTGATGTCCCTTATCGCCTTCTTGATTCCCTGAGGCGTGATGCCGTGGGCCTCGTTGTAGGCGGTCTGGATTCGCCGGCGGCGGTAGGTCTCGTCGATGGAGCGATGCATGGAGCCGGTTATTCTATCGGCATACATTATCACGTGACCCTCGACGTGGCGGGCAGCCCGGCCCATGGTTTGAATCAGGGCGCTCTCCGACCGGAGGTAACCCTCCTTGTCAGCATCCAGGATGGCAATTAGGCTAACCTCCGGCAGGTCAAGGCCCTCTCTCAGCAGGTTGATGCCGACCACCACGTCATAGACACCCAGACGCAAATCCCTGAGTATCTCCACCCTATCCAGCGTCTCGATATCTGAATGGAGGTAGTGGGTCTTTATTCCCATCTCCCGGAGGTAATCCGCCAGGTCCTCCGCCATCTTCTTAGTCAGAGTGGTGACCAGGCATCGCTCCTTCCTGTCGGTCCGCTTCTTGATCTCGCCCAGCAGATCGTCCACCTGGCCTCTGGTTGGCTTGATCTCCACAGTAGGATCCAGAAGCCCGGTCGGCCGGATCACCTGCTCGACAACCTGGGCGCTTTGCTCCATCTCATAGGGAGCGGGCGTAGCGGAGACATAGATGACCTGATCGACGTGTTTGTTGAACTCCGTGAAGTTGAGCGGCCGGTTGTCGAGGGCCGAAGGCAGCCGGAAGCCAAATTCGACCAGCGTCTCCTTCCGTGACCGGTCTCCGTGGAACATGCCCCTCACCTGGGGCAGGGTCATGTGGGACTCGTCGACGAACATGAGGAAGTCCTCGGGAAAATAGTCGAGTAGCGTCGACGGTGTGCTCCCAGCGGACCGGCGGGCCAGATGGCGTGAGTAGTTCTCGATGCCGGCGCAGTAGCCCGCTTCCCGCAGCATCTCGACGTCGTAGTTGGTGCGCGCCTTTAGACGGGCGGCTTCGAGCACCTTGCCCTCCGAATCGAGATGTTTCACCCGTTCGATTAGCTCCTTTTGAATATCGTCGATGGCCGCTTCGAGCTTCTCCTGACTGGTGACGAAGTGCTTCGCCGGATAGACATCGACCCGGGTCCGCTCCACGAGGATCTCGCCGGTGAGGGGGTCCAACTCGACGATTCTCTCGACCTGGTCCCCCCAGAACTCGATTCTCAAGGCCGTCTCCTCGTAGGCGGGATAGATCTCGAGGGTATCGCCACGAATCCGGAACTTGCCCCGGCTAAAGTCGATATCGTTCCGCTCGTACTGCATGTCGACGAGATGGCGCAGGATCCGGTCTCGTTTCCGGCTTTCGCCTTGTTTGATGACCTCGACGAACTGGGAGTACTCCTCCGGCGAGCCGAGGCCGTAGATGCAGGATACCGAGGCGACGATCAGGGTGTCCCGGCGCTCCAGCAGGGCCCGGGTAGCGGCGTGGCGCAGCTTGTCGATCTCGTCGTTGATCTGGGCATCCTTCTCGATGTAGGTGTCCGTGCGCGGGATGTAGGCTTCCGGCTGATAGTAGTCGTAGTAGCTCACGAAGTACTCGACGGCGTTGCTGGGAAAGAACTCCTTGAACTCGGAGTAGAGCTGGGCCGCCAGAGTCTTATTGTGAGCGAGGACCAGGGTTGGCCTCTGCACCGACTGGACGATGTTGGCCATGGTGAAGGTCTTGCCGCTGCCGGTGACGCCCATGAGGGTCTGGCGCTTGTGGCCTTTCCGGAGACCATCCACGAGCTTATCTATAGCCTCCGGCTGGTCGCCGGTCGGCTTGAAATCCGCTACCAGCCTGAACTCGGGCACGCAAACAACCTCTACGTGAAGAATTCGTCCCCAATTATACTACAATTTCGTGTCTCCCTCGGCGTGGACTGGGTGGCCGGGTGCCCGTTCCGATCGCGCGACAGGGGCTGCCATCGACGATATCTTCTACACTTTTGCCAGTGCAAACCCACATTAATGCAGGAATCTTTCTCCGTGCGTGCGGTGAGGGCCACGTGACTCGTGTTGCTGGTACCTCGCCTTTCGGGCAGTTAGTCAACGACAATCACGCTCGCCGTCATACCCTGCGGGTAATGCGCGCTGCAGTGGTATACCCATTCGCCAACGCGACTGAATGTGTAATGGTAACTCTCGTTTTCGCCAAGCGACCGGGAGTTCAGGTCGGGCAGGGCGTTGTGGCTGGGGTGCGGATCCGAGTTTACGAAATGAAGCGCGCCCTCCCCATTTGTCCAGGTGACAGTGGTTCCCTTTGAGACCACGACTTTGGCCGGCTGAAACGCTAGCCCGGCCATGTCAATGGAGATCGCCTCTTTTCCAGTCATATCTATGTAACTCGCCATTCCGGAGTCGACTGCAAAGGCGAACTGGCCATCGTGACATGAGCCATCGGGCCAACAAGCCTTGTAGGTTACAACATAGACGCCGTCTCCAGTCATTTCACCTAGCGCTGCTCGCATTGTGAGCCCGTTAGGCTCGACAACCGTCTCGGCGACGTCAACCGGCGCACCATCTCTGGTCACGTCGATGAGGGAATCCGGATGTAGGTCGAAGTCGAAGTTCATGACGATCTCTTCCGGGGACTGCCTTAGCGCTTGGCCGTGACTTGGGTACGAGTCGACGAAGTGCGGCGACTTTATCTGGTGAGGAGTCTGGAAGGCAGGGCCCGCAGCAGGACCTGGAGTAGCGCCTGGCGCCGTAGGCCTGGCGGCAGGGCCGGGAGTAGCAGTCGGGGACTGCGGCGCCGCGTTCGAGCTGCAAGCTGCCAGCGTGATGGTGAGAATCAAAAGAACTGCCCACAACCTGTGTTTCATTGGCTGTCATCCTCTTTTTCTATGCTTAGGTCTCTACTACTTCGCTCGGCACGTTTACTTGCGAAAACCCTTCGCTAGTTAGCAAGAGGCGTGCCCTAGCAACCGGAGACCACAGGCGAAGTTGATGTAGTAGGCCTACAGGAGGTGGCGGTAGCCAACTAAGCCAATCACTTGTCCAACACGCCGACGAAGCGATAATACGCTAGCGGTTTTCGCATGCAGCCGCGAGTTTCAACATCACCCTAACGGCACATGTCTTGCCGTCCATCTCATCGGTCGCACCGTGTGGCCGCGTACGATCTGTCAGAGGAGGTGGCTTATGCCAGAGAAGAGGTTGGACGGATTCCGCGTCGCGATCCTGGTTGCCGATGGTTTCGAACAGTCGGAAATGACCGAGCCCAGACAGGCGCTCGATCATGCTGGCGCCAAGACCGTTCTCGTATCGCCAAAACCAGGCGAGGTTCATGGCATGCGCCACCATGCCAAGGCCGATGCCTTCACAGTTGATGTGACGCTCGACCAAGCGAATCCCGATGACTTCGACGCCCTCCTGCTTCCGGGCGGCGCTCTCAACGCCGATGCCTTGCGGGCAAACCACAGAGCTCTGGACTTCGTGCGACGGTTCGACGCCACAGGCCGGTCCATAGCGGCGATCTGTCACGCCCCCTGGGTCCTGATATCTGCCGGCCTGGTGCACGGGCGAATTCTCACCAGCTACCATACGATTCAGGATGATGTCCGCAACGCCGGGGGACACTGGCTCGACCTGGCGCCCGTGAGGGACCGCAACTGGGTTACTGCCCGTAGCCCTAAAGATCTGGCCGCTTTCAACCCGGAGATGGTCGCCCTCTTCGCAGAGCAAAAAGGCAAGGGATTGATGAAGCTCGCGGCGTAACCCCTGCCCACTGAGGCACATTTGTCTCCTCCATTTGCACGTAAATCTTCCTGTCTGACGGACGGGCATGAATACCTGTGGATTTTTTCACAAACCCTATTGCAATCTTGGTCAGATTGTGTTAGCGTCTACCTGTTAGTCGTATAGTCGGCGGCTCCTGACGATGGGATCCGTACTGCTGGGTAATGGAGCCCAAGCCGGTCAGCGCCTGGGTCGCTGGCGGCGGGCTTTTCTGTTCTCTGGCAGTCACCCAGTTGGCGGCCAGTGCCCGCCGTCACACAGGGCCAACCGACCGAGTCGATGCGCTGGCGACGAGCAGATATCAAGCTCGAGCAGGGCTCGCAACGAGACCAGAAGGGCGGTGTTGCAGAGAGTAATTTCATTTTCTACAGGATCCATCCTAGCCAAACCTTAGGGTAAGGCTCACCACCCTAAGATCCAGCAAGAACCCGAGTAAGGAGGGAAGAATGACAAGAAAGCATCTGTTGCTGCTTTCCCTGGGCGTTGCCGCGGTGCTGGCGATCACATTGGTAACGCGGTTCGGCGGCGCTGGACCCGCGGACGCCCTAGGAATCAACGTTAGCGTCAGCGTTTCCAAGCCGGCCAACGGGTCCTTTCTCACGGTTGGCGAGAGAGCGGTGGTCACCGTGAACCTCAATGACAAGTCGGGTGGTGCTCTTACCCGAGATGCCTTTGCCACCCTCAACCTATACATGTATGGCCCTCAGGAGACCGCCAAAACGGTAACGGCTTCCAAGTTGCTAAATGCAAGTACGGACCGTTCCAAGACTCCTCACCACTACATTGACCTCTTGACAAATCCGGATGTCAGCGTTTCCGGCAACGTGCTGAGGTACACGCTCCAGCCAGTCAGCAATGAGGAAGCAGGCACTTACATTGCCAGTTTGTGGGCCTCAGCCAAAGGGGAGCCGGAGCGGGACGGCCAGATGTTCGCGCTTGCCGAGTTCCAGCTTGGCACCGCGACCGTCGAAAACCAGATAGTCGCCAAGGAGAACTGCGCCAAGTGCCATCTTGGGGCCAGCAACGGCCAGTTCTACCTTCACCACGTCGACCCGGGGCGCAGCCCCTTTGGCTCCCCGTCGATCGATTCGATACCGCCGCTGACCTGCAAATCCTGCCACAATAACGACGGCTATGCCGCTTATTCCGGCAACATCAATGACCCAACTATCGAGGATCCTAGCGTTCGCACGCCAGATCCGCTCGTACGAAGGGTCCATGGGGTCCACAGGGGCAGCGGGCTGCAAACCAATTTTAACATCGATCCCGAGACGGGCAATTTCAAGAATTACACCCACGTAGTGTTCCCGGCCAACGTGCGCAACTGCAACGTGTGCCACGTAGACGACCGCTTCAAGACTAAACCCACCCGACAGGCTTGCGGCGCCTGTCACGATGCCACCTGGTTTGGCGACCCGGCCACCAAGCCTGCGGACAGGAAGCTCCATCCTGGCGGCCCTCAGGCCGACGACAGCGCCTGCGCCGGTTGCCATCAGCCGGACACCGGTGGTGTGGCGCCGCCGATTTCCGTAGCTCATAAGGTGCCGCCAACGCCTTTCACCCACGTCGTGGAGTTGGTCATGAGCCAGCCGAAAAACGGCGAGTTCTACGTGGTCGGCGAGTTTCCGCAGGTGGGCATCACCATAAAGGATGCTGCCACCGGCAATATCATCAACCCGAACTCCCTCGTCGAGCCCAAGGATGCCAGCAAGGTACAACCCAACGAGACTCGTCGCGCCAATCTGTTCGTCTCCGGTCCGCGCAGCGATACCAAGCCCGTGCTGACGACTGCCGCCGGACAGATCCCATCGACGTCGTATTACCGCAACAACGATCTCCGCGTTCTGCAGGACAAATCCAAGGCTGACAAGCAGATCATCCGCAGCGACACGAAGATCACTTACCAGTTAGGCGATGTGAAGGGGCTCAGGCCGGGCACCTATACCGCGTTCGTCGAGACTCTGGCCGCGCCTCCGAATCTAGGCGGTTGGGCCGTCTTCAACTTCCAAGTGGGCACGAAAACGCCTGACAAGTTTCCGGCGACCAATTGCAAAGACTGTCACCGCGACACCACCATGCACTCGGCCTACTTCGCCGTGGAGTTCAACCCCGATATCTGCAAGAACTGCCACGACTACGAGCGGCAGATCGCCGGCGCCTCCGGCTGGACCGACAGAAACAACGGCTTCGGCGCGGCGCCCCTAGCCCGGCGGGTTCACGGCGTCCATTTCGGGCGTTACCTCGACAAGCCTAAGGAAGTGCACGCCTCGGTTGACTACTCTGAAGTGATCTTCCCGCAGGACGTGAGGAACTGCGTCAAGTGCCACTCCGAGACCACGTCATGGCAGGAGAAGCCGTCGCGGCTGGCGTGCCTCGCTTGCCATGACACCAACGCGGCAATCGGCCACGGCACGCTGAACACGGTCGACCCAACGCCCAAAGAGCCATACAGCGGCCAGCAGACGGAAACCTGTACGGTCTGCCATGGCAAGGCCAGAGAGTTCAGCCCCGACAAGGTGCACAACATCTCCAGCCCCTACAAGCCGCCCTATCCAAGAGAACCGGAGAGGTAAGCGTCTGGGCTGGCAGGTGATCTCTTCCAGTCTCTCGCGATAACGCAACTTCGGAGTGGGTTCCCAAAGGAACCCACTCCTCATTATGTGGAGTTTTTCACAAACCCTATTGCAATCTTGGGAAGACTGTGCTATTGTCTGGCTGCTAATTCCATCGTCGGGGTTCCTAAAGACGGGACCCGCACTGCTGGGGTGAAGGACGCCCGGCTTGCCGGCGATTGGGCTGCTGGCGGCGGGCTTTTTTCTTTTTCTGGCGGTGCTTCAGTTGGCGACAAGGGCGCAGTGATGGGTGGGCAGCCGGCTGAACGCCAGGGTTCGTGTCCGATAGATGACAAGCGCGAAAGAGAGGCTCGCGATGAGACCAGAAAGGCGGTGCTGCAGAGACAAGTTTCACGTGAACAGGATTCACGCTAGCGAACTCTTTTCGGTGGTAAGGCTCACCACCCCAAGGTCCCAGCAAGAACCCAACAGGAGGGAAGATTGAGAAGAAAGAATCTGGTCATGGTTTCCCTGGGCGCTGTGGCGCTGGTCGTCGTGGCGCTGGTAGCTATCCAGGTGGTGTTCGGCCGCGCCTTTGCGCTAGGAGACTCTGGGCCGACGCTCGCACAGCTTGGCATCGATTCGGGAATGGATGTTACGGTTAGCGTCTCAAAGCCAGCCAACGGCTCATTCTTCACGGCAGGCGAGAGGCCGTTGGTCACGATCACGCTCGAGGACAAATTTGGTGGCGACCTCGCCCGCAGTGATTTCGCCACGCTTGGCCTCTATGCGTATGGTCCGCAGGAGACGGCCAAGACGGTTACGGCCGTGAAGCTGCTCAACGCCACTGCGGACCGTTCCAAGACGCCTCATCACTACATTGATCTCTTAACTAACGAAAACGTAAGTGTTTCCGGTAACGTTCTGAGGTACACGTTCCAGCCGGTGTCCGACGAAGAGCCGGGCACCTATACGGTGAGCCTGCGGGCTGTGAAAAAGGGCACTCCGCCGGTCAATCAGGCGTTTGTGCTGGTCGACTTCCAACTGAAGACGGCCACTGCAGAGAAGCAGATAGTCGAGAAGGAGAAGTGCGCCTCGTGCCACCTTGGGGCGAGCAGTGGCCAGTTCTACTTCGCTCACACTGATGGTTCCGCTACTAACCGTTATGGTAGCCCTGCGCTCGATTCTTGGCCGGTTCGTACCTGCAAGTCCTGCCACAACAACGATGGCTACTCTGCCTACAGGGGAGACGTCAATGACCCGGCAGCTCCCACGACGGTTCGAACTCCGGACCCCATAGTTCGCCGGGTTCACGGCGTCCACATGGGCGAGCATCTCAAGAACCCCTTCAACACCGATCCTACAACCGGTGACTTTAGGGACTACACCAGCGTTCTCTTCCCGGCCAACGTAAAGAACTGCACCACTTGCCATGTGGACGACCGCTGGAAGACGGAACCCACCCGCCAGGCGTGCGGCGCCTGCCACGACAACATCTGGTTTGGCGATACTGCCGCCCTGCCCAAAGCGTTCAAGGCTCATCCGGGCGGACCGCAGGCCAATGATTCGGCTTGCTCCGGCTGCCATCCGGCTGATACCGGCGGCCTCGAGCCCATCTCGGTGGCCCACAAGGTCAGCCAGCCGATGAACGAGATTGACATAACATTGTCACCTCCCGCCAACGGCAAGTTCTATACTGTCGGTGACAAACCGGTGGTTACTTTGGTGATAAAGGACGATAAGGGTAATCCCATCGACCACACCAAAGTTGACACGGCAAATTTCTCTACCGCCAATCTATTCGTCTATGGCAATCGTACAAATGCGGTTCCCGTGCTGACCAACGCGGCCAAGGGCCCGGTCAACCTGCGGGCTTCCGTAAACTCCGGCGCGGCGCCGGGCACGACCACAAGGGGATGGACCTTTGCGGCAGGCGACACGTTTAAGATCGCCGTGAACACGGCCGCCCCCGTGACTCTGCAGGCGCCTGCAGGATTCCAGACTCCAAACCAGGTGCGCGACTGGTTGGCGTCTCAGCTCTCGGGTGTGACCGTGACGGCTTCGGCCACTAACGTCACCATCAAGAGCAATGTCAAAGGCGCGAAGTCAAGGATCGATATCTACAATAGCCCCGTCACGACGAAGATGGGCTGGAAGCCAGCGGGCATAAAGAGCGCAGCGACTGGCTGGGTAGGCTCAGGCGTTACACAGGAGCCGATGTCCATCCTCGCGAGGACCTCCTATTCGAACGTCGACCTTCGCAAGTTGTCCGATCCTCTCGACTTTGCCGATCCTAACGTTACCCGAAGCGTGGGCAACATCACATACCAGTTGGACGAGGTAAAGGGCTTGCCTGCTGGAACCTACGGTATCTACTCCTATGTACTTCCCGTAGCGGGCAAGGTACCCGGGCTTCCCAAGACTGGTGTCGGGTTCATGACCTTCCAGGTCGGTACGGAAACGGAAGAGAGGAAAGTAGCGACCAACTGCAAGGATTGCCACGGCAACACGATATGGCATCTGGACGAGGGACCGATTCATGCTGAGCCGTTCGATACCGATTACTGCTTGGCCTGCCATGACTATGGCCGTACCGAGATCGGTGATGGCTTTGCCAACCAAGGCGGGTCTTCGCTAAACGGCTGGAGCGGTTATGGCGCCGTTCCCATCGCCAGGAGAGTCCATGGCGTCCATCGTGGAGCCTACCTGGATCATCCGGAGCAGATCTACGCTAACAACGCCGATGCCTTCAGGGAGATAATCTTCCCTCAGGACATCAGGAACTGCGAGAAGTGCCACGATCCCAGGACGACTAACGCGGAATGGCGGCAAAATCCGTCACGGTTGGCTTGTATGGCTTGCCACGACAGCGACATCGCCAATACCCATGCCAGACTAATGACCGAGTATCCCAATCCGGCGGATCCGTGGAGCGCCGACAAAGTGGAGACTTGTATTACCTGCCACGGCGATGGCAAAGAATTCTCCGTGGCTACGGTTCACAAGATCACGAATCCTTATGTGCCCCCATATCCACGGGAATAATAGTTAGTCCAGCGACCCGATCAAATTCCGGGTCTAGCCAATCAACACGCGTTCGAAGTGGGTTCCCGATAGGTAACCCACTTCGTATTTATCCCACCGGCAGCTTAGTACTCCATTTCATAAGTAAGGTATCGTATTGTTCTGTCTTGAGGTATAATGGTCTCCCAGAAAGGAGACTGCCATGCCTCGACGCAGCCCGTATCAAATCGTCCTGTCTGCGGAGGAGCGGAGCCGGCTCGAAGCC
>JACPQF010000042.1 GCA_016190625.1 Chloroflexota bacterium
GCAGAGACCCGCGAATTCTGTCCCCACTAGGAGGTCTGAATTGTTTGCCAGACCTGCTGTTGCCCCCCACATAGTGCCAAAAAGCGGATGCGATTCCCCACCGCTTTTTCAAAAGGGGCTTTTCGGCTGCGCTTCTAGCCCCTAGCGTTAGATGGGCTTGGACTTCGATGGGCGGATACCACCCCAGAGACAGGGATTTGCGCCGACGGCACCAATGGTGCTATATTCTTTGTAGGGAACTCGGAGTGGGGAAGTTGGAGGCTACACTTAAAGCCGGATATTCTTCAAGGCGGCGGCTTGGTGACAGCAAGGCGGCAGGCGCCATCATCACTTGCGGCATTTTGCGGGACGAGCTCGAGGCGGTGGTCAGGGACAAGGGCCTCGACTACCCTGTCTTCTACCTCGCGCCCGCACCCTGCATAAACTACGACAGGCTCGAAAAGCAGCTCGATGTCCTGCTGAGGCGGGCGGCCGCGGCAGCCGAAAAGACGCTGGTGGTCATCGGCAGGTGCCATCCGGACATCGACCACCTGCTCGGTCGCTACAATGCCGGGCGCCTTCCCATGAACAACTGCTTCGAAGCTCTGCTGGGCGCCTCACGCATGAGAGAGCTTCTGAACGAAGCCACCACCTTCTTTACCACGCCATCCTGGCTCAAGCACTGGCGCCGGGCCGTAAAGCAGGGAATGAAGTGGGACGAGACCGATGCCAGACAGAACTTCGGCGTCAACCAGCGCATTCTCGTCCTCGACGCCGGCGTAACCCCCTATACCGACGAGGAGGTTCTGGCGTTCTTCGACTTCGCCCAGATCGGCGTCGAGATCGTGCCAATAGACCTCGCCGCCTTCGCCACGCTTCTGATGGGCGAGCTGGAGAAGCTGGGCATCCTTCCTGCTGAAGCGCTGCTGCTGGGGACGGTGGAAACACAAAGTCGCTAAGGAGAAATCCATGGAGAAACCGGCGCGAATGCGGTATGCCCCTAGCCCCACGGGGAAGCCGCACATCGGCAATATCAGAACCGCCATCTACGACTGGCTGCACGCCAGACATACGGGTGGTCAGTTCGTCCTTCGCATCGAAGACACCGACAGGGCCCGGCTGGTCGAGGGTGCGCTAGAGAACATACTTGAAAGCTTGCGCTGGCTCGGCTGCGACTGGGATGAGGGACCGGAGGTAGGCGGACCCCACGCTCCCTATTTCCAGTCCCTCCGGCTCCATCTCTACAGAGAGGCGGCGGCGGAGCTCATCGACAAGGGTTGGGCCTACAAGTGCTACTGCACGTCCGAGCGATTGGAAGAGCTGCGCAAGGCGCAAGCGGCGCGCAAAGAGCCACCGAGGTACGACCGGCTTTGTCGCGACCTGACACCCGCGGAGCGAGCCAAGGTCGAGAACGCCGGCACACCTCACGTGGTCCGCTTCAAGATGCCACTGACGGGACAGACCTCCTTCGAGGATCTGCTCAGAGGTGAGATCACCTTCGAGAACGCCGTGTTGGACGACCACGTGCTGCTCAAGTCCGACGGCTTTCCCACCTACCAGTTGGCCGTAGTGGTGGACGACCACTTCATGGGCATCACCCACGTCCTCAGAGGCGAGGAGTGGATCAGCAGCACTCCCCGCCACGTCCTGACCTATCAGGCTATGGGATGGGCGGTCCCCGAGCACGTCCACATCTCGCTCATCCTCGGCAAAGACCGCAGCAAGCTGAGCAAGCGTCACGGCGCGGTCGACGTGCTAACCTACCGGGACCAGGGGTATCTCCCGGAAGCTCTGTTCAACTATCTGACCATTCTCGGCTGGTCCCTCGACGACAAGACGGAGATAATCAGCCGCGAGGATCTGGTGACGTACTTCGACATTCGCCGGATCAGCCACACGTCGTCCATCTTCAACGTGGAGAAGCTGGACTGGATGAACGGCGTCTATATAAGAAATCTCACGGCGGCAGAGCTGGCCGCGCGGGTTCTGCCCTTCCTCGACAGGGGACTGCCACCGTCGGTGTCCAGACCGGTTTCCCGCGATTATCTGGTGCGGATAGTGCCCCTCGTCCAGGAGAGGATAAAGAAGCTGACCGAGATAGTCGACCTGACCGACTTCTTCTTCGTCGAGGACCTCGAGTACGACCCGCTGTCGCTCGTGGCCAAGGGCCTCACGGCCGCCGCCAGCCACGCGGCGCTCAGCGAGGCACGGGGAAGGATTTCAGGGTTGGCGGAATGGAGCCACGATTCGCTGGAAGGCGCGCTGCGTCCTCTGGCGGAGGAGCTGCAGGTCAAAACAGGCCAGTTGTTCGGCATCCTGCGGGTGGCCGTCACCGGTCGCACCGTGGCGCCGCCCCTGTTCGAGACGCTGGTCGTCCTCGGTCGCCAGCGCGCTCTGGCGAGAACAGACAAGGCCATCTCCCTCCTCCAGCAAGCCATAGACCTCGAGCGGGGGAAGACCGGGCCATGAGCCAGTTGGATCGCCGCCAGGGGAGAGCGTCATGCCAGTTGCAGTAGTCAGGGCAAGGGTAAAGGATTTCCGCCAGTTTCGCGAGGCGCACGACCGCTTTGTCGAGCGCATGGGTGGCAGGCTTGCGACCGCCCTCCTGATGCATCGAATGTATCAGAGCGCCGAGGACCCACAGGAGATCATGATCGTCGACCAATGGGTCAACGTGGAGGCGGCGCAGTCGCTCTACTCGAATGTGGGCTTTCGGGATGCGGAGATGAACGACCTGCTTCTCGAGCTGCCGGAGTGGCACTGGTTTCTGGAAATAGAGGCCAGGACGATAGGCTGATGGCAGGGATTCACGCTACCAACCTGTAGGGGCGAACGGCCGACAGAGATCTGCAGCGATCGTAGGGGCGAACGGCCGTTCGCCCCTACGGTGGCGTCAGACCCCTGCGACCTGCTATGACCACCTATCCTCCCTGGATGGCCAGCATAAGCTCCACCTCGTCGCCGTCCCCGACCCGCTGGCTCAGCTCGACGTGAGAGCCGTTGACAATGGCCATGATGTATTCGTCCCAGCCAGTTGGCAGCTCTCTCCGAACGATGTCCCGGACGCTGAGGGAATCGTCCGCTGGAATCTCGAAATCCTTTTTTCGCCGGCGCGATCGCTCGATCAACGTGGCGTATAGCCTGACCTTGATCATTTCAAGCCTCCTCGCTGGGATACGGCGTCAGCGGAAAGGCAACGGATAACCGGATGGAGACGGGGGGCTATCCGTTTATACGCTGCGCATCCGATGACGCCGTGTCCTGGCCACTGAAACATGATCGTCTCGTCGAACTCGATTAGCCGGAATTCAGGGAACCTCGCAAGAACCTGGAGGAGCGACGTAAGGCTCCTTCTCCGGCCGCGAGGCGAAATAATCGTAAACGGCCTTGGATAGCCTGGCGATGGCCTCCGCTCCCCGGTCGGAGTCGGGCACTTCCTCCGCCATGACCACGATGGCATAAGGTCCACTGGGAGCGTAGACGATGCCCGCGTCGTGAATCACGTCGCCCAGGTTGCCGGTCTTATGGGCAATCGGCGTTCCGGATGGCAGGTAGCGCGGAAGGCGATCGTTGATGGTCTGCTGGAGAAGGGTACAGATCATCTCCTCCCTCGCCTGCGCCGTCGGCTCTCCGCCCCGGTAAATATGCTCCAGCAGAACGAGGATGTCTTGGGGGGAGGTCAGGGCTAGATCGCCCACGCCTACCTCCGTTTGCCCCAGTCCCAAAGCGCTGGCCAGCGCGTTCACCGTGTCCGGTCCGATGCGCTGGAGCAGCAGAATAGCCGAGGAATTGTCGCTCACCGTTATCATCTCATAAAGGGCGTCGGCCACGCCGATGACGCCGCCGATGGGGATGCTGGGCCCTTCGTCCTCGGTCAGCACGCCCGCCTCCGGCGTCATGTCGAGAACCTCCTCGAAGGAGAGCTCGCCCCTATCGCGCTTAAGGTAAGCCGCGTAGAACACGGCCAGCTTGTACAGGCTCGCCGCCGCAAACTGGTGATTGGCATTGTCAACTGCTTCCTCTCCGCTCACCAGATGCTTGATCGCCACGCCGTATTGGCCCTCCTCACCGTCGAGCGCTCTCTCGATAACGGCTTGGAGATCGCTGCGATAGGACCAGGACTCCGTGCTCCGGAACCTGTACTGGCCGATAACCGCCCAAATCGCAAGCAGCGCCAAAGGAAAGGATACCACCGTGAAGAAATGTCGCCGTGCTGGCCTCATCGATGAACCGACCATGCATATGATTCAGCCAATGAACCGTGGCCGTGTCTTGCATCCGTCGCAAGATGGGTACCACTGCGCTGGAGAACGTCCCTCGGAGAAGGAACTTGCCGCGGAGTCAACCGAGATTCTGGAGCCGGGAACGCCGGTCTCAGGAAGAGCTTTCAACTCCCTGAGACTGCTGTCGCCGGCGAAGAATAATGCTACCCGGACGATAGCCCCCGCTGGTGACCACGGGCGCTGCCTGACGCCGGCTGCTATCCATGATGCTTCCCGGCACGAATTTGCCCGCCCTGGGGGTGTCCGACCGCGCCGCCGAGCGCGGTTGAGAGGAGAAGCCTCTGAGCTTCTTGCCACTGTGCAGACCGCCGTTGTTCGGGCCAACCGCCGGTCGGTCATACTCCCGCCGTGGCAAGTCGTCCTCCCGCCAGACGGGTGAGGAATCTTTCCGCATTATGTCCACTCCTGCTTTATCTATTCCTGTAACGTTTCGATAGGTTGGGCACCGAACGTTATTTGCCAAGAATGCTGTTATCTAGACGAGGAACCGCTAAGCGCTAGAGTCGAGCCTCCAGTCGAGGAGGTCTACTTCCTCTCCTGCAAGACCTGGGCCAACCCATCGCCAATTCAACTGGGAGGCCCGCCGCTACGGGCCCGTTGCTTAGATTCGATGAGAGGTGATCCATTCGCGCCGCGAAATGGACGGGGAGCTGATAGCTGTTAGCTCCGACGCCCATAGGCCGAGCCTTGTGGGCGGCGGCTTAGAGGAAGCGCTGCGCCTGGCCCACGCGGTAGGTTTCAAGGCTGTCTGCACCTTCGTCTCGGAGAATCCCGGGTTAACGGGAATCTTCGACTACTTGCTTGCTCCGATCCTGAACAGCTTGGTCCCACAAACAGGACACGTGCCTTCAGTCGCCGGCCTGTTGTTCTTCAAGGTGACCGCCTTGGGATTCTTGATCTCTCTTTTGGCTTTGCATTTGACGCAATACGCCTCCATGTATTCACTCCTTTCTTATTCTCCGTAGTGGCCGCCCTCTGTGGCGGCCACGGAGGGCGGCCACTACGATTTAGGTATTTGTGCAAAGGTCAATAGATTATGGTCGACGGCTTGGCCGATCCAGCCCAGCTTTGCAACTAGGCTAGCTTGGGAAGAATACTACAATCCGCCTTTCCTGTCAATACCCTTTTTCAATTTGGCGGCCGATCTCTCCCTCTCTTCACGCGCGGCCAGAGGAGTTTGCTGAGTTCGACGAGAATGGCCGGAATAGCGGACCAAACCAGGATGATGACCCAGTCCTCCATCGCCAGCGGCACCGTTCGCAGGACGTACTGCAGCGGTGGCGCGTAGAAGGCGAGCAATTGGAGACCGAGCGCCGCACCGAAGGCGAGCCAGACGTAGGTATTATTCCATCGCTGGCCTGGCCGGAACAGGAACCTCTCCGAGCGGGCGTTGAACATGTGGAGCATAATGGCGAAGCCAAGGGTGGCCAGAGCGATGGTCACGGCTTGGGGCCCATCGCCATGAAGGCGCTGGGCCGAGTAGAAGGCGATCGTGGTGGCCAGGGCGATCAGCAGGCTTCGCCAAACGATAGATGCCAGTAAAGGCCAGGGCAGGATGGGCTCGCGAGGATCTCGCGGTGGATGCTTCATGATCCCCGTCTCGCCTGGCTCGAGGGCGAGGGCGATGGCTGGGAAGACGTGAACGATGAGGTTCAGCCAGAGAATCTGGAGGGGGAGCATGGGCAAACCGATTCCTGCCACAATAGCAGCCAGAATAGCGAGGATGGCGCTGAAGCTGGCCGTGAGCAGGAAGCGGAAGGCGCGGCGAATGTTGGCGTAGATCGTTCTTCCCTGCTCAATCGCCACCACGATGGTCGCGAAGTCGTTGTCGGTTATGACCATGTCAGCCGCTTCTTTGGCCACATCGGCGGCCCCAGCGCCCAGGGCGATGCCGATATGAGCGGCCTTGAGGGCCGGCGCATCGTTGATGCCGTCGCCGGTCATGGCGATGACTCCACCGCCCTCTTGGAGGACTCGCACGATCTGCAGCTTATCTTCGGGGGTAGCCCGGGCGATGACGCTTATTTGGCTCAGAACCTCGCGCGTCCGGCTACCGGCCAATCCCGCCAGTTCCGACATCTCGAGGGCCCGCCGATCGCCATCCTCCAGCAAGCCCAGCTCCCTGGCCACGGCCACCGCCGTTCGCCTCTGGTCGCCGGTGATCATCACCGGACGGATGCCGGCCTCCTTGCAGCGGCGAATGGCGTCCACTACGTTAGGCCGCGGAGGGTCGGTCATGCCCACCAGTCCCACAAACGAGAGGCCGCCCTCCAGCGGCTGGTCAGCCGCCAACCGGGCATGCCGGCGATAGGCGAGCGCCAGCACCCGTAGACCCTCGTCCGCCATCTGCTGGTTCCTCGCCTCTATTAGACTCCTGTCTTCGTCGCTCAGCGGCCGCTCTCCCTCGGGAGTGAAGAAGCCTGATGAAGCGGCGACCACGACCTCGGGCGCCCCTTTGACAAAGCTGAGGACGCCTCCCGCCGGCGCCCGGTGGAAAGTCGTCATCTGTTTCCGCTTCTCGGCGAAGGATATCTCTCCCAGCCGCGGATACTCTCCGACCAGGTCCGGTTTCCGCAGGCCCGCCTTGGCGGCGGCCACGAGGAGGGCAACCTCCACCGGGTCGCCGTGGCCGTGCCATCCCGCCTCCGCGTTCACTTCAAGAGCGGCGTTGTTGCAAAGGGCGCCGACGACCAGGGCGAGCCTGAGCTGGGGCCGATCGTGAGGATCGACGGGCGAGGAATCCCTCAGAAACTGGCCCTCAGGCCGGTAGCCGGTCCCAGTTACCCGTATGGTTTCGCCGTCCAGCGCGTAGGCGGTGACGGTCATTACCCCTTCGGTGAGCGTCCCTGTTTTGTCGGCGCAGACCGCGGTGGTGGAGCCCAGGGTCTCTACTGCCGCCAGGCGCCTTACGACCACGTTTCGCCTCACCAGCCGCTGGAGACCCCAGGCCAGGGCCACGGTCGTCACTGTGGGGAGGCTCTCGGGCACGGCGGCGATGGCGAGGGATACGCCAGTCTCCAGCATGAGCCAAAGGGGCACCCGCCGCCCGAGGCCGACGACGGTCACCAGCGCCGACGCCCCGACGACAATCCAGATGAGCCGCCGACCAAAGCCCTCGACGCCACGTTCGAGCGGCGTTTTCTCGTGGGGTATCTCGGCAATGAGCCGCCCAATTCGCCCGAGCTCTGTCGCCTGGCCGGTTGCCACCACCACGGCCAGGGCGTGGCCGCCCGCCACCGTCGTTCCGAGGTAGGCCATGTTGGCGCGGTCGGCCAGGGGCGTGTCCACGGGCAGGGGGCCAATCTGCTTGTCCACCCGTTCACTCTCCCCCGTCAAGGCCGCCTCGTCGACCGTCAGGTCATCTTCCTCAAGGATTCGCATGTCGGCGGGAACCCGCCCGCCGGCATTGAGAACGGCCAGATCTCCCGGCACCAGCTCGCTAGTGGGTATCTCCTCCTCATTGCCGGCCCTGAGCACGCGCGCCGTCGGGCTGGCCAGTCTTCGGAGTGCTTCCAGAGCCCTCTCGGCCCGCGATTCCGTGAAGAACCCGATGGAGGCGCTAAGCAGGATGGCGGTGAATATGGCGACGGCGTCGAACACATCCCCGGTCAGGAGGGAGATGCCCGTGGCGATGAGCAGCAGCACCATCACGATGTTCTTGAACTGGGCCACCAGCAGCTCCCAATCCGTGGGCCCCTTGATTTGGCCAAATGAATTGGGGCCAAATCGCCGAAGCCTGGCCTTGGCTTGCCAGGCCGATAGCCCTACCGTGGGGTCCACTTGGAGCTGCCGGCTCACTTCGTCGGCAGTCAGACTATGCCACGGTGGCCTGATCCTTGCCATTCGTCCCCACCATTGCCCGATCGTTATCTACTGAATAAGCAACAAGTAGCAGAGCAGTTCACAAACGACCCTGTAAAGGCAAGCACAAATCGGGCCACTGGGGGGAAGGTGGGGCATGATTCTGGGGCAACCCTTGTGCTGATCACAGCGATCGTAGGAGCGAACGGCCGTTCGCCCCTACTCGTGAATTGAACTTCATCGTCGACTCATGCCATAGCAGCAAGCATGGCTGTTAGCCCTGGGAGCAAATCGGCCTGATCTCCATTGCCCACGCTGTCATGTTGTCGAGATTACCGTGATGAGCTATGTGAGAAAAGTACTTTTGGGTACTGGTAGGAAGGCAGGGTCGGTGATATAATGGGCGCGTTATCTTGCGGGTATTGGCGCATTTAGCAGGTGAAGGCGAATGCAGGGATTTGAATCGGCAGCTCCCACTTCTAGTTACCCTGTTGACCGCCAGCAGATTCAGGCTATCCAGGACGACCTTGCCGAATGCCTCGGCATTTCGCTGTTTGTTACCTCCTCATCAAGCGACTTCATAACCCAACCCTCCGGACATGTTCCAAGCTGCCTAAGGACCCCCGGCCAGCGCGGGAATTGCCAGGTGGTCAAAAAGGCCATAGAAACTGGCCTCATGAAACGCGAGGACAAGGTCTTCTTCGCATCTTGTGGCGGAGCGCGGCACGTTCTCGTGCCCATCAGACAGGAAGACCGCCTCCTTGGCATGATGGTCGGCGTGGAGCGCGGCGGGGAACGAGAAGACCTGGCCTGTGACGGTGGACTGACGCTCCTTCCTCCCGGCGACGTCTGTCTTCGTCCCCTCGATCAGGGACAAACCGCGGCGATGGGCAGCCTCCTCTGCTCCATCGCCAGCCGTCTAATTGAAATGGACGTCAGAAGCCGGATGGTCGACTGGCGCATGCGCGAGCTGTCGGTGATCAACGAGGCCAGCGTGGCTATGACCTCCACGCTTGACTTGCGGGCCCTGCCGGACATTGTGGTTAGGAAGGCAGCAGAACTCGCTCAGGCCGAAGTGGCCTTCCTGGTTATGCCCGACGAGCGTACCGGGGACCTGAGGCTGGCTGGCTCCACGGGATTGCCGGACGCTGCTAAGGATCGAATGAGAATTCCCATTGGCGAGGGCTTGATCGGTACGGCAGCGGTGGCCGGGGAGCCGGTGATGGAGAACGACGTGGCGGTGCCCTTCTTTGAGCAGCAGGGTGAAGAGCCGCCAGCGCCCCGGCGGTCTTCGATGATCTGCATTCCTTTGAAGGCCGAAGGCAAAACAGTTGGCGTGCTTGGCGTTTGGCGAACCGGTAGAGCCTACGGCCGGGAAAGCCTCCAGACCATTCAATCGCTGGTGACCCACGCCACGTTCGCCATTCTCAACGCCCGTCTTTATGACGACGCCCAGCAGGCGCTCCAAAAGCTGAACCGCCTGTTCGAGCTGGGCACTGAGATCAGCACTGTGCAGAGCCTCGACGAAGTGCTCAAGCAGATAAACCGCCACGCTCTGGAAGCCACCCATGGCGCTGCCTGCAATATCACCCTAATCGACGACGATGGCAGCATCAAGATCCGCGCCGCGATGGGCTTCCCCGCCCGAATAAACAAACGGGTTATCGTGCGGCCGGAAGGATTGAGTATGCAGGTCAAGCGATCGGGGCAGCCTCTGGCCATCCCAGATAACCTAAATACTTCCTACAGTGTGAACCCGGCAATCGTACAGATTGGGTTCAAGTCTTCTCTCTGCTTGCCCCTCAGGGCTAAGGAGAAGACCATCGGCGTGATGTGGGTGCACTACGGCGAAGCCCGCACCTTCCTCCAATCGGACATAAGTCTACTTCTCGCCTTTGCCAACCAGGCAGCGGTGGCGATCGACAACGCCAGGCTTAGGGAGGAGCTCGTGCAGCAGGCAACCCGAGACGGAAAAACGGGCCTCTTCAACCACGACTTTTGCCTCGCCCACCTGCGTTCCGAGCTGGAAAAGGCCAAAACCGTGGGAGCGCCCCTCAGCCTCATCATGGTCGACATCGACCACTTCAAGGAATACAACGATACCTTTGGCCACGTGGCAGGAGACGAGGCACTACGTATGGTTGCCTCCCTGATTCTCGCCAAGACTCGCAAGACCGACGTGGTGGCCCGCTATGGTGGCGAGGAGTTCATGATCCTCTTGCCAAACACCGACGCCGAAGCCGCCCTGTTCATCGCCGACCGCGTCCGGGCTGCCATTGAGGCCGCGTCACACCGGTTGAGTCCCTCTTCGGGGCAGGCCTACCTAACCGCCAGTTTTGGCATCGCCTCCTTTCCCCGCTTTGCCAACACAGAGAACGAGCTGATCGAGCGGGCTGATAAGGCCCTATATCGCGCCAAGGCGCTTGGGAAGAACCGGGTAACCATCTTCTCGCCATGAGGCGCGAAACCTTCCTCCCCTTCGCTCGTTACAGCAGTTGAGCAAGGAGGAAGGGCCATGATCATGAGAGAGGCCATCGCCGTGCAGCAGGCCCGGGAGAGCCACAGCCTCACATTCGAGGCCATCTTCGCTCAATATCAGGACCCCATTTACCGGTATGTCTACCGCATGATGGGAAACGCCGACGATGCCGGAGATCTCACCCAGGATACCTTCCTCAAGGCTTATCTGGCCCTCCCAAAGATGCCCGTCGACCTCAACGTCGGTCCCTGGCTCTACCGCATAGCGACCAACACCTGTTTGGACGAGCTGCGAAGACGCAAGATCGTTCGCTGGACGCCGTGGGATGATTTCATGGCCGTTTTCCATCCCAAACAGGTGGCGGGAGATAATCCGGAAAAGGAGTCCCTCCGGCGGGAGGACGCCGAGGAGGTCCAAAGAACGCTGGCGAGGATCCATCCCCGTTACCGCACCTGTCTTCTCCTAAAGGAGTACGAGGACTTCTCCTGCAACGAGATTGCCGCGGTAATGGGGATCTCGCCTGGCGCTGTGAAGTCGCTCCTGTTCCGGGCGAGAGAAGCATTTAGGGAGGCTCACGTGGGAGACAAGGCGACCCGAGTCAAAGAGGGCAGTCCTTCGGCGAAGGGTAGGGTGGAATGATGGCGAGATGTGATCGCGAGCTCCTGTCGAGATACCGGGATGGAGAGGTCACAGCCGAGGAGCGACGACAGGTGGAAGCTCATTTGGCTTCCTGTCCCGACTGCCGGGCTATTCTGGCGGCCTACGGGCAAATAGGGAGGTCGATTGCGGACCTCGGCCGGCCCCGGCCCCCCCTGGCTTTGCGCGGTGACCTCTTCGCCCGGATTGCCCGCCAGAGAGGACTCGCCACCGGGGGGAGCTTTTTCGGGACCTTCCTAAGCGGCCTCGCCCTCGCCGGCACTGCCGTCTTCGTCATCGTGGTTCTCTCCCTGTTCTTGGGGAATCTGGCCAACCAGAAGAGCGCGGCGGTGGCCACCGCCCTCTTTCCGCCACCCGAAGCCGACGACGTATCCCCGGCGTCGGTGGTTGAGGTCCGGTTCGACAAGCCGATGGATACTCGCTCGGTGGAGAGCTCGATGGCCATCACGCCGGCTGTAACCGCCGAGCTGCAGTGGCAGGGAGAAAAACTGGTCGTAAAGCCGGTGGAGGGCTTTGCCGCCAACACGAGCTACACTTTGACCATCGACAACAAGGCGAAGAGCGCCCAGGGGGTTCCCATTAAGGAGAAGGTGGTCCTGCATTTCAGCACGGGCGCGCCCGGGACCTCAGGCCGTGTCGCCGGGTCGGTGGTCGCGGCGACCGGCCTCACGGTCACCGTGGCCGCCAACCTGGCGACGATCACCTCCACCATCGCCTTGGCCGCCTTCACCTCTTCGCCGACCGCCATCCTTCCCGGAAGGACTTCGACGCCGTCGCCTACCGCTACCGTGGTGACCCATACTCCCACACCTACTGCCACCCTTGTGGCCTTCACGCCCACACCCACCGCCACGCTGGTGCCCAGCACCCGCACGCCAGTGCCAACGCCAACCCCGATCCTTCCCACACCGACGCCCTTCGTCACATCGACGACGCGTGTCGCCTACGTATACGATCCATCGGTCGGCAGCATGTATACCGGGGACTGGCCGACTCACCTGCGAAGCCGGGGGTTTCCGGTTTCTTCGCTCGATATGACCGCCGAGCCGGGATTCGACCTCGGCGGCTACAATCTAATCGTCGTCGGCTGGCTCTCCGGTCGGGAGTTGGCGGTCAACGTGGCCAAACTTCAGAATGCCAAGGCACCGATCTTGAACGGCTACTCCCGCCTGGTGGAGAGCCTCGGCCAGGGCAGAATCTTCGACCCGGGCAATCCGGGGAGGACGATCTACGGCAAAACGGTTAGGGTGGAACCCGGAGGCGGCGCCCTCACCGCCGGCTTCAGCAGTGAGGTTACCGTGGCGGCCGACACTGCCTATCGCGTCCCCATCGCCCCGCGCCCGGACGGCCTCGGCCTGATCCTTGCCACCGTTACGGACGAGCAGCAAGGCGTGCGGGGGGGCCCGGTCTGGACGGCGTCAGACAAGGGAATCTACTTCGGCTTCTGGTACAGCAAGGACGGCAGTAACCACAACGACGCCTACTGGACCTTCTTCGATCGCAGCGTCGACTTCCTCCTGGGCC